>CAMFET010000151.1 GCA_945949475.1 uncultured Phascolarctobacterium sp. | reverse complement strand
GCGGATACAGAAAAGGCAAGCGAGCAATTAAGTCAGCCTCCTCCTGCTGCTTGTACAGCAAATACAGGCTGTGCACTGCCTGCTCACGCAGCTTTTGCACAAGCTCCTGTAGAGCCAGCTCCGGAAAGTCCAAAAAGACTACCTGCTGACCAGCTGCTAGCTGGCTATTGCACTGCTGCAGCTCAGCATAAGCATGGAGCTCGATATA
The DNA here is from genome assembly GCA_945949475.1 of uncultured Phascolarctobacterium sp. Taxonomy (GTDB): domain Bacteria; phylum Bacillota; class Negativicutes; order Acidaminococcales; family Acidaminococcaceae; genus Phascolarctobacterium_A. The sequence goes on along the minus strand of CAMFET010000151.1, from coordinate 3,376 downwards.
GGGCGCAAGCTGTGGAGCCTGCAGCTCAGGCGCAGGCTGGTTAGTATTATTAACATATACCTGCAAGCTATTATGTGTACGTGCCAATGCTGACAAAAGCTGGTATTTATTGGCCAAATGTGTACGAAAATCTCCCACATTCAGCTCCTGCCTAACGCTCACTGCGTGCAGCTGCACAGTGGTTTCCTCACGCCAAACATTAATTTTAGGCTGAAAAGCCACATCGGCAATCATGCTATCATACATAAAATGGAGCAGCGCTGCATTGTTCCACATCAAGCAGCGATAGGAAAAATCTCCTTTATCCAATAAAAACTGCAGGTGATTCTGCTCCCTACCCATGGCCTTAGCATTATGCAACAGGGCATGGCGAAAGGCGAAAACAGGTGGCATATTGGCACAACCACAGGGCTCTAAGAGCTGCAGCTCCTCTAAGTCCTGCAGGGTAATTTCACCCTTATCACTGATTACGCAATCTACGACTTGGTGGGGCTGATAATCCTCCGGCCGCAACGCCTGTCGCACATATGCTTTAAAGCGACGACGAAACTCCTCCACCTTGGCCGCTGGCAGTGTTAAGCCTGCCGCCTGATGGTGTCCGCCAAATTGAGTCAGAATATCTGCTTCGGCAGCAATGGCCTCGTACAGGTTCAGAGCCGGAATACTGCGGCAGCTACCCTTGGCCATGTCACCGGAAATACTCAATAAAATTGTGGGTAAATGGTATTTATCTACTAAACGAGAAGCAACGATACCAATAACACCCTGATGCCAGCCCTCACTGGCTAGCACAATGGCTGTATCAATATGCTCCTCCTGGGCCAGGAGTGCCTCCGCTTCCTCTTGAATTTGGCGACTAATATCCTGTCGCAGGCTATTTTCCCTATTCAGCTCTGCAGCAATCTCGGTAGCCTTATACGCATCCTTAGTCACCAAAAGCTCCACTGCTCTCTGCGCATGCTCCAAGCGCCCCACCGCGTTCAAGCGTGGCGCTAGGCCAAAGCCTATATTATCGGCAGCAATATTTTCCTTGGCTAGTCCACTAGCTTCGATTAGAGCCCTTAGTCCCACCAGCTTAGTGCTGCTCATAGCAGCCAAGCCGCGCCGCACCAGCTCGCGATTTTCGCCCACTAAGGGCACAATATCCGCCACTGTGCCCAATGCTGCCAGCTCCGTAAGCTCCGTCCATTCCGGCAAGCGGCCCGGTTGCTTTTGCTCCAAAGCCTGGCACAGCTTAAAGGCAATGCCCACGCCGCTCAGCTCCTTAAAGGGATAAGCATCGTCAGCCTGCTTAGCATTGACAATAGCAAAGGCCGGTGGCAGCTGCTCCGGCACCGTGTGGTGGTCCGTGATGATGATATCGAGGCACTGGGGTGCATTTTCAACCTCATGAATCCCGCTAATACCACAATCCACGGTAATCACTAAGGTTGTGCCACCCTCGGCGATGCTCTGCAAAGCATCATCGTTCAAGCCATAGCCCTCGCTCTTACGTTGCGGAATATAGGTTTGCACGTTAGCTCCCCTCTCCTGCAAATAAATATAGAGCAAGGAGGAAGCACTAATACCATCCACATCATAATCACCATAGACAGTGATTTTTTCTCCCGCTGCCAGCGCCTTTTCAATGCGCCTTACAGATTTTTCCATATCTTTAAGCAGAAAAGGATCGTGGAAGGGCGTTAAGCTTCCATATAAAAATTCTCGCATAGACTCGGTGTCATTCAAGCCTCGTTCCAGCAATATCCCTGTCACCAAGGGCGAAATCCCCAGCTCCGCAGCGAGGCAGCCGGCCTTATGCTTATCATATTCACGTATTTCCCAAATACGTTCCTTGGCCAGCATTATTTTTTATCCAATCCTGCTGTTTTTTGTTCAGATGCCTTGGGTGCACCTGCAGGCTCATCATGCAGCTGCTGGGTATGCTGAAGCATGGCAATGCGTTCCTCCAGACGTTTGTTTTCAGTTTGCAGCCTGGTGATTTCCTCTTGAGTCTTTTTATCCTGCAAATAATGCTTAGCCTTCATAGCTAACAAAAAGCAGGTGGCCACCAGCACACCGATGAGGAAGGAGCCTAAAATTACCAGCACCAGAGAAGAGCTGAAGCTCCAAAAGATAAAGTTCAATGATACAGCCACTGCATTTTGTACAGCAAAAATAGCTACGATAATACTTAAAAGAATAACGAGAATCAACAATGGCATGTTCGTCAACTCCTTTACACAGAAAATTATTTTTTATAACTTGTTATATTCTGCTAAAAGCATTATTTTTCCTGCCTAAATTACAGAAAAATCGCTGTATACATAAAAAAGCAGTGCTGATGATGACCTGTGAGAGCCATCGTAGCACTGCTTAATGATCTTTAAAATTCTTGATAAATGCCAGCCGCACGCTTTTTCGTAGCTGTTTTAGAAATATATGTTCCCCTCACTACTGTGAAACCCTTTTTGGCTAACAAATTTTGGATATAATCCAAATGTGGACAAGGAGATTTGTGATAGTTATCACTCACCATGCAGCTCGAAAGATGCACAATAACTTCAAAGCCATCCTCCTCAAAGCGACGCAAACGCTTGCGCAGATTTTCCAGCTTTACGGAAAGACCTGCACCACAGCAGCCGCCGCAGGTAAAGGACATATAGCGTGTGTCCTCAGGATAATCCACAAATTTGCCCTCACGGCTATAAAAGGCATGGGTACAATTGTAGCCACAGCAACGCTTTTGCACCTGCTCGCATTGAATAATTACGACCAGCTTACTCATTTTACCATGCCATAGTCCTTCAAAATTACATCCAGCATGGCTACGCAATCAGCGCAGAGCGGAGTCAAAGGCAAACGCGGATTGCCAACATCAATGCCGGTAACCTTGGTCACAGCATATTTAATGGGAATCGGGTTGCTTTCCATGAACATAGCCTTAGCCAGGGGCACCATCTTTTTGTTCAAATCAGCTGCATCCTTATTGCGGCCTTCTTCATAGGCTTGCATAACATCCTGCAGGATTTGGCCATTGCAGTTTGCCAATACAGAAATCAAGCCCACAGCGCCCACTGCCATAAAGGGCAGGATCAGGCCGTCATCACCGCTGTAAATGGAAATGCGTTCAGGCAATACTCTGTACAGCTCGGCGCATTGAGCCACGTTACCAGCAGCCTCTTTAATAGCCACGATATTATCAAAATCCTTAGCCAAACGAGCTACAGTTGCCGGAGCAATATTGGAGCCGGTACGACCGGGAACATTGTACACGATAATGGGCAGCTTAGTAGCCTTAGCCACAGCTGCAAAGTGTTGGTAATAACCCTCTTGAGTAGGCTTGTTGTAGAAGGGACCAACTACCAAAAGGCCATCCACACCGCAGGCTTCCATT
>CAMFET010000150.1 GCA_945949475.1 uncultured Phascolarctobacterium sp. | reverse complement strand
CCCATTACTTGAACAGCATCGGTGGTTACTTGCATTGCCACATCAGCAGCATAGCATTTAGCCATAGCAGCTTCCTTGGAGAATTCCATGCCTTGATCGCGCATCCAGCAAGCCTTTTGTACCAGCAGACGAGCAGTTTCAACCTTCATAGCCATGTCGGCCAGCATTGCTTGTACCATTTGGAAGGAAGCAATGGGTTGACCAAATTGACGGCGCTCCTTAGCATATTTAACAGCGCAATCCAGCGCAGCTTGAGCGATACCAACGGATACAGCACCAACGAAGGGACGAGCGCTGTCCAAGGTATTCATAGCAATACGGAAGCCTTCGCCTTCGCGGCCTACACGGTAGGATTCAGGGATGACAACATCCTGCAGCACCAGCTCGCAAGTGTTGGAGGGACGAATACCCATCTTGTTTTCCTTCTTGCCCACGCTGAAGCCCGGGGTGTCCTTCGGAACGATGAAGGCAGTTAAGCCACGGATACCGCCGGTTTTGCGAGTGTTAGCAAATACTAAGAAAATATCAGCCAAGCCACCGTTGGTGATGAACATCTTGGTACCGTTCAGAGTGTAGGTGCCATCTTCTTTATTCTTTTCTGCGCGAGTGGAAACGCCACCAGCATCACTGCCAGCGCCAGGCTCGGTGAGAGCAAAGGCAGCCAGACCACCATTGTTCAGCACATCGCAGTACATTTTCTTTTGCTCATCGGTGCCAGCCAGCAGCACGGGCACAGTTGCCAGGCTGTTAGCAGCCAAGGAAGTAGCTACACCAGCGCAGCCCTTACCCAGCTCTTCATAAATAGTTGCAATAGCAATGCTGTCCAGGCCGGGGCCGTCCAGCTCTTCGGGAACGATAACATTCAGCAGACCCATTTCGTTGGCCTTTTCCATCAAGCCTTCACGCCAATGGTTTTGTTCATCCATTTCTGCAGCATAGGGAGTGATTTCTTTTTCAACAAACTCCCTCACCATTTCCTGTAATTCTAATTGTTCTTCGTTTAATGCGAAATCCATCATATCCTCCTTAATCATCTTGCGAGCAAGCGCAGTCTTCTCCCTTACCAAATCCACCCGTAAGTTACCACTTGGCGGGTATTTCTTCAAAGCGCCCAACGATAAACATCGTGGTCAGAATGGTAGCCATCAACCTATCCTCTTCATCGTACATTTCAGCTTCAATTACCATGGTTGTATGTCCATGATGGCGAACCCTACTCCTAACGTAGACCCGGCCCGCACTATGCACATTCCTGATAAAATTCATGCTAAAATTTAAGGTTGCCACTGCTGCGCCCACGCTAGCACCGGTAACTCCCAAAACGGAGTCGGCCAACGCAGTGAACACACCGCCATGACATATTCCACGATGATTAAAATGCTTTTGTGGGTCAATATTAATACTAACAACTGCACCACCACAGGTTATTTCATCAATATGCACACCAAAGGTGTTCATAAAAGAATTAAAACCATACATTTTGCGAATATAGGCAGGAACATCCTTTACCTGTTCCACCAAAGCCATCGCCTTCTTTCCACAGACGCAAATACTTATGTCATTATATCTCTGTCATTTTACCACAATTTTGCAATTAACTCAAGAATTTTGTGCAAAAAAAGCCGAAAGGCAGGCAATGAACCTTCCTTTCGGCATTATAGCATTTAATTAAGGCTTTAGGTGACTAATTAGTCAATAATATTTTGTTTATAATCATGATAGAGGGACTTAAGCTCTTCCATCACAGCGCACATTTCAATCTTCAAATTGGAGGCTGCATCATAATCACCGACAGCCACTGCCTTACGAATGCTGGTAAAGAGGCTCTTTTCCTCAAAGGAGTCCTTGGCCAGACGAGCGCGCAGCACTTGGATTTTGTGCCACAGTGCCAAATCGCAGTCGGTGGAGCTTTCGGGGCTGTGCAGCTTTTTCATCTCGACAACTGCTTGATAATACTCAGGAATCAGGCGAGTCAAAAGCTCGGTAGTCCAGCGAATCAACGCGCCTTGGCGGAAGGATTCGATATATTCCTTACGCAGGATATTGCCCTGAGTTAAAACATCCACCTTCTCCGGATATTTATCGAAGGCTTTGAGATTTTCCCAAACGGTAGCAGGGGGCTCGCCAAAGAGCTTGCTGCGTTCTTCCGCAGTGAAATCTTCAAATACATCGTCCTCAGTGCGATATTGACGGTCCTTTTCAAGATAGAAGCCCTCTTCACCTGCTTGCTTGGAAATTTCTTTTTCCAAAGCAGCCAAATCCTTGCCGGATTCCACGCAAGCCTTGATGCCGTCCAAGCAGGACAGATAGAAGGCAGCAATGGCAATATAGGTGTTGGTATAGGGGTTAGGAGAACGCATCTCGATGCGAGTAGCCTTGGGGTTATCCAAATCGCGGATCAGGCCTGCCAAAATGGTGCGGTTACGGGACGGATTATCGGGGCTCATGCCCAGGCTAGTAACGATGCACACAGGTGCTTCAAAGCCGGGCTTCAGGCGGTTGAGGGAGTCAATGGTGCAGGAGATGAAGGGATTGGTAACCTCGTAATTCTTTAAAAGGCCCATCAAAGCGCCGTAGCCGATAGCAGAAAGGAATTCCTTATGCATATCCTTGGGAGAGAACAGGTTGACAATTTTGCCGTTCTTGAGCTTAGCAGCCATGCCCACATGGGTATGCTCGCCACTGCCAGCTACACCAGGAATGGGCTTAGCCTGGAAAGAAACCTCGAGGCCATTCATGCGGAAAACCTCTTTCACGATGATGCGCGCCAGGATTTCGTTATCACCAGTTTGTACGCCGCTAGCAAACTTCCAGTCGACTTCTAGCTGCTCCATAACGTGAGTCATATGGCCAGCGCCATCGATTTGGCCCTTGACGCCACCACATTCCTTATGGCCCATTTCCGGCTCCAAGCCGTACAAATCCAAGGTTTCCACAGTTTGCTCCAACGCAGTGCGCACGTTGCCGCGGGTGCGCTGCCAATACTGCTCCTGCATCATTTGGGAGGAGCTCAGAGCCTCAATGGGCGCATCCTCACGCGGGGATTTTACCCAAAATTCCAGCTCAGTTGCGCTGGTAAAAATCAATTTATCAATATCGTTGCCATTGATATGCTCAAGGCCGGCAATCACGGGATGCTTTTTAAAGAGCTCCATGATTTCGCCTTCAACATAATCAAGGGTATTCTTCAAAATAGAGCGGGAGTCAACAAAATTGCCGTTGTGCAGCAAATAACAGGGAATGCGCAGCGTGCCAATCATGTTGCCGGTGGCGGGGTCAAAATGCTCGTAGTTATAATCCACAAACCAGTTGACAGTTTTATCCACTACCATGTCCACACGAGCGTTGTTCAGCGTAGCAATACCGGTGAGCACAACGGAGGAGCCGTCGGTTTGCGCAGCACTGCCCTCTAAGAAGCTTTCCATATCCTCTAAGAAAATCTTCATGGGGATTTTTTCATCGGTATCGTTACCGGCAAAATCCACGCCCATTAAAGAAACAAATTTAACCTCCGGATGCAGGGATAGCAAAGCACGCAAATCCTGCTCATTTTGTTGTTCAGGTTTAATTACATACAATAATTC
>CAMFET010000149.1 GCA_945949475.1 uncultured Phascolarctobacterium sp. | reverse complement strand
ATCCCCGGCGATACCGCTGTAGCTGTAAACCCGGCTGACCCCCGCTATGGTCATTTGGTAGGCAAGCATCTGACTCTGCCCGCCAATGGTCGTATTATTCCCATCATCGCTGATAGCTATGTTGATTTGGAATTTGGTACCGGCGCTGTAAAAATCACTCCGTCCCACGACCCCAACGACTATGAGATGGGCATTCGCCATAACCTGCCCAGCGTAGTTGTTATTGGCATGGATGGCAAAATGACTGCGGAAGCAGGCAAATATGAAGGTCAGACTCGCGAGGAATGCCGCAAGAACATTGTGGCTGATTTGGAAGCTGGCGGCTATCTTGTTAAAATCGAAGACCATGCCCATGCTGTTGGTCACTGCCAACGCTGCGGCTGCGTTGTAGAGCCCCTTGTTTCTACTCAATGGTTCGTAAAAATGGAGCCCCTGGTTAAGGCTGCTGTGGATTGCGTTAACGATGGTCGCACCCAATTCGTGCCCGAGCGCTTCACCAAGACCTACACCGGCTGGATGGATAATATTCGCGACTGGTGTATTTCCCGCCAGATTTGGTGGGGTCACCGTATCCCCGTTTGGTACTGCGATGACTGTGGCGAAATGCATGCCAGCCGTACCGACTTGACTGCCTGCCCCAAGTGTGGCAGTACCAATATCCATCAGGATGAGGATGCGCTGGACACCTGGTTCAGCTCCGCTCTGTGGCCCTTCTCCACCATGGGCTGGCCTGATAAGACTCCGCTCCTCAAGCAATTCTATCCCACCAGCGTGCTGGTAACCGGCTACGACATCATTTTCTTCTGGGTAGCACGTATGCTGATTATGGGTATGGAATTCATGAAGGATATTCCCTTTGAGAAGGTCTTCATCCATGGTCTGGTACGCGATAGTCAAGGCCGCAAGATGTCCAAATCCTTGGGCAATGGCATCGACCCGCTGGAGGTTATCGACAAATATGGCGCTGATACCCTGCGCTTTATGCTGATTACCGGTAACACTCCGGGCAATGATATGCGCTTCTATTGGGAGCGTGTGGAAGCAACCCGCAATTTTGCCAATAAGATTTGGAATGCTTCCCGTTTTGCTCTGATGAATATTGAGGGATATGACCCCAATGCTAAGCTTGCTCCCTACACTCTGGCCGATAAATGGATTCTGTCCCGCCTGCAGCACACTGCCAAGGGCGTTACCGAAATGCTGGAAAAATTCGAGCTGGGCGAAGCCGGTCGCATGATTTACGACTTCATCTGGGGCGAGGTATGCGACTGGTATATCGAGCTGGCTAAGCCCCGCCTGTATAATAAAGAAAACGCTGAGGAGCGCGCTACTGCACAGCATGTGCTGGCTAAGGTGCTCACCAGTGCTATGCAGCTGCTGCATCCCTATATGCCCTTCATCACCGAAGAAATTTACCAATGCCTGCCCCACGAGGCAGAAAGCATCATGATTTCCAAGTGGCCTGAGGCTGACGCTGCTTTGATTGATGACGAAGCAGAACGCCTGATGGGCGCTATTATGGAAAGCATCAAGGCTGTCCGCAATATGCGTGCCGAAGTAAATGTACCGCCCGGAAAGAAAGTTCCCGCAACCATGCTGGTGGCTGCTGATTTGAAGGACGGCGTAGAGGCTAATGCTAACTACATCCACCTGATGGGCGGCATCAGCGAGCTGACCGTGCTGGATGACAGCGCTGCTAAACCGGAAAACGCTATGGCAGCAGTTGTATCCGGTATCGAGGTATATCTGCCCCTGGCAGGCCTCATCGATGTAGAAAAGGAAACTGCCCGTCTGAACAAGGAGCTGGCTGCTATTGATAAGGAGCTTAGCCGCGTAGAGGGCAAGCTGGGCAATGCTGGCTTCCTGGCTAAAGCTCCCGAAGCAGTTATTGTGAAGGAAAAGGCTAAGGCAGAAGAGCTGAATGGCAAGAAAACTGCTATTAACGAGCGCTTGGCTTATTTGAAGACTTTGTAATTTTTAAGGATTCCCTCCCCGCTTAGGGGAGGCTTTCCTATATCTGGATGTGTTTATTTGGAGGCACATATGAATTACGTTGAAAGCTTGGACTATCTAGACAGCTTGGGCAAATTTGGCATCAAGCTGGGCATGGAGCGCATCGAAGGCCTCCTGAAGGAGCTGGATAATCCAGAGCAAAAGATTAAGACTGTCCATGTTACCGGCACTAACGGCAAGGGCTCCGTTACCAGCATGATTACCAATATTTTGCTGGCAGCCAATCTGAAGGTGGGTAAGTTCACCTCGCCCCATCTGGTGAAGTATAACGAGCGCATTACCTTGAATGGCAAGGATATTAGCGATGATGATTTTGCCATGGTGATTAGCGCTGTAAAGGTGGCTGCGGATAGCATTGTGAAGAAGGGCGTGTGCGAGCAGCCGACGCAGTTTGAAATACTGACGGCTGCGGCCTTCCTCTATTTCTATCTGAACAAGGTGGATTATGCAGTGATCGAGGTTGGCATGGGTGGCCTGTGGGACTCCACCAATGTGATTACGCCGGTGGTCAGCGTTATTACTAACGTAGCTCTAGACCATACGGACCGCTGTGGCGCCACAGTGGAGCGCATTGCCATGCAAAAGGCGGGCATTATCAAGGAAAAGGTGCCCGTAGTTACTGCGGCCGAAGGCAACGAGGCTCTGGGGCCCATTATAAGCTTTGCTATGTTCAAGGAAGCGCCTGTGTATCTTTATGGCAAGGCCTTCCGTGGCGAAGAGGTAACTAGCTCCATGGAGGGGCAAAAATTCACGCTTTATGCGGGCAATACCTATAGCTCTGAATACGAAATTAAGCTGCCTGGCGAGCATCAGATAAAAAATACCAGTGTGGCCATTGTGGCTGCGAAGCTTGTTTCTAAGCAGGATGATCGCATTAACGAGCTGGCTTTGCATATAGGCGTGGCCAATACGCTGTGGCCCGGTCGCTTGGAGCGCATTCACAAGCATCCGGATATTATTCTTGATGGTGCTCATAATCCCAATGGTGCGGAGGCACTGCGCAAGGCGCTGGATAAGTATTATCCGGGGCAAAGGGTGCAGTTTGTTTTTGGCATGATGGGGGATAAGGATATGAGCGGTGTTATTAAGACGCTGATTCATGCGGATGATGTGGTGTATACTGTGCGTGCGGATAAGGGCTATCGTGCGGCTGAGGCGGCTGATTTGGCGAAGCTGGTAGGGCCTAATGCTGTTGCTATGGAGGATTTGGCACAGGCTTATGAGGCTGCTATGACGGGTGCTGGCGCGGATGGCGTGGTGTGCGTGTGTGGCAGCTTGTATCTTGTGGGCGAGTTTAAGAAGATGCTGTTGGAGCAGAGAAGTAAGATGAATTAAAACCCCAATTCCTTGGGTGATTTTTAATCATTACTCAATTTAGAGTAGTATTTAAGAAATTCGTAATGATAAAAATTCCCTGCGTCAGGTGAGGTTTTTAACGCCAATTTCGTTGGGAACAACGACGCAGCTGCGGTCAGAATTTGTTAGCAGTGAGCTTTTGGTTTTCGAGACGCTTGCTGCTGTTGTTCCGACAACTCATTGGCTAAAACCCCAATTCCTTGGGAATATTTAATCATTACTCTATTT
>CAMFET010000148.1 GCA_945949475.1 uncultured Phascolarctobacterium sp. | reverse complement strand
AGCTGTAGCATTATTAAGACCATGATTAGCACAAGCATGAGGGGCACGGGCTTCAGCAGATAATTTAGCGTCTTTTTGCTATCCTCTAGGGAGCCGCCAATTTCAATTTTCATGCCCGCAGGCAGGTTAGCTCGCACTTCTGCTAGCTGGTCGTAAAGCTCCTGGGTAACATCGTTGCCGGTAACGCCTGGGACGATGGCTCCATTAACAGTAATGGTGGGGCGCAGGTTGCGTCGCCAAATCATATTGTTTTCACTGGTATAGCTGAGGCGTGCTACCTGAGATAGGGGGATGGCACCTTGCGCGGTAGGAATGGAGATGCTTTCCAGTTGCTCAATCGTGGTGCGTTCCGTGGGGTTGAGACGGAAAACGATGCCGATTTCTTGATCGCCTTCTAGGTAGGTGGCTGCTGTGTAGCCGGATACCTGTGCCTGGAGTGCTGTTGCTACAGTTTGGCGGGTGATGCCTAGCTGCAGCAGCTTATCATTGTCAACAGCCAGCTTCACTGCATTGGTTTCCTCCAGCCAGTCTAAGCGCGTCATGGTAACGTAGGGATGCGCTGCCATTTGCTGGCGTACCTTTTGCGCATATTCCTTCACCTGTGCATCATTATTGCCGCTAACGCGCAGCATGACGGGATAGGGTGAGGGAGGACCTAGGGGAATGCTGCGGGAGTAGGAAATAACCTCGGGCAGCTCTGTGGCAGTAAGCTCGTTGATGCGTTTTTCCAAGCGCTGACGCGCCTTAAGATCCTTGGCCACAACTACTAGCTGGGCATAATTATCCCGTGGCTGCACCGGGTCGATAACGAGTACAAAGCGGGGCGCGCTTTTGCCCACATAGGTGGAAACGTGGTCCAAGTCCGGGTCATCCTTGATCATATTGGTAAGCTTTTGCGCAGCCGCATCAGTGTTTTTGATGGAGCTACCCTCAGGTAGATTGAGCTCGACAAGGATTTCTGGACGTACACTGGCGGGGAAGAAATCCTTGCTCACAAAGCGTAGCATAAAAAGGGAGAGTCCCAAAAGAGCCACGGTAATACCAATAACTATGGCGCGGTGAGCAAGGGACCAGTGCAGTAGGCTGCGGAATTTTTGATAGAAGAAGCTATCGTAGCTATCTGCCTTGATGGCGCTGGGACGAATCCATTCGTAGCCCAGTACGGGCGCTAATGTTGCCGAAACTAGCCAGCTCAAAAGCAGAGTAACGCTAATCACTGGAAAGAGACTGTAGGCAAATTCCGAGGCCGCCGCTTTGGAAAAGGCGATGGGCATAAAGCCTAGGCAGGTGATGACTGTGCCGGTGAGCAGGGGCTTGCCACAGGTGGCAAAGGCGTAGGAGGCAGCTGCCTTGCGCTCCATCCCCTCGCTCATTTTGACCTCCATCAGCTCCACCACGACAATAGCATCATCCACGAGCATGCCTAGGGAAATAACCAGCGCACCCAGTGATACCTTATGTAAATCGATACCGAGGGCGAGCATGGCGGCAAAGGAACCTAGCAAAATCAAGGGGATACAGCAGGAGATGACGTAGCCGCTGCGACGGCCCAAGGTAAAGAGGCTAACTGCCAAAACGATGATAATGGCCTCGTACAGGCTTCGACTGAATTCACTGATGGAGCTTTTTACAACCTCGGGTTGATTGGCAACCTGATGCAGCTCCAAGCCTAAGGGCAACTCTTTTTTTAGCTTTTGGATTAACAGGGCGAGATTATCACCTAGCTGGATATTATCGCCGCCATCCTCCATGGCTAGGGCAATACCCACAGCTGGTTGGCCATTATAGTACATCAGGTGCTCGGGTGGGTCGGCATAGCTACGAGTTACCTTAGCAATATCGCCAAGGCGAAAAACCTTGCCATTAGCATTAATAGGTAGGGAAGCAATTTGCTCCACGCTATCAGGATTGCCCGTAATCCGCAAATAAGCATTGGCGGTGTCAGTTTCGACCATACCGGAGGCATTCATGCTGGTTTGGGCTTTGACCATGGCTGCAATACTGTTAAGGTCAAGGCCAAGGCGGGCCAGCTTATCCGTGTCCATCTGCACGAAGATTTTTTCCGGCTGTACACCCACGAGCTCCACCTTTTTTACATCGGGCACGCCATAAAAATCAAGCTTAATTTTTTCGGCATATTGGCGCAAATCCTCATAGGTAAAGCCGTTTTGCGTGCCGGTGAGAGCATAGACATTGCCATAAACATCGTCAAAGCGGTCGTTAAAATAAGGGCCATAGGTGCCAGTGGGGAGCTTATCTTTGGCATCGTTAACGATATTGCGCAGCTCTAACCAGCGCTGGCGCACCAGATTACCAGTAACCTCATCGCGCAGGGAAACGGTAATCACACTGGTGCCGGGGCGGGAATAGCTAGTGATGTGGTCAATTTGCGGCAGGTTCTGCACTTCTTTTTCAATCGTATTGGTGAGGTGCTGCTCCACCTCCTTAGCGCTGGCACCGGGCCAGGCGGCGGAGATGACCATTTGCTTCACGGCAAAGTTGGGGTCCTCGCTGCGCCCCAAGGTTTTAAAGGAAAAGAGACCCATTACCAGCACTAAAAAGGCTAAAAAATATACTAATTGCTTGTGTTCGATGGACCAGGTAGCCCAATTTGTTTTGCGCTCCTGCTGCGGCCTATTTTGGTTAGCATTCAGCATTAAGCTTCACCGCCTTCCTCAAGGCGTACCTCTTGGTTGGGGATGAGCTTAGCGAGTCCTGCGGTAACCACCTTGTCCCCTTGGCTCAGGCCTTGGCTGATGATGATATCGTTGCCGGCGTAGCCAGCTACAGTTACCTCTACCAATTGAGCCTTGCGCTCGCGCACAACCCAAACCTGGGCTTTTTTATTTACTTGGTAAAGGGCCTGAGCAGGAATAAGGTAGCCTGCTGCAGTGCTAGCATTGGCGTTCACAGCCTCGTCGGCAAAGCTTACCTTGGCCGTCATACCTAGCTTAGCCTCCGCTGGCCAAGCAGGCACTGCCACACATACCTTGTAGGTGCGAGTTACGGGGTCCGCCATGGAAGCAATCTCGCGTACGTAGCCTGTGGCGCTAACGTTGGGCAGAGCCCAAAAGCTCACTGCAGCCTGCTGGCCAACGCTTAGCTTGGTGCTTTCGGGCACATTAATATGTACCTCGCGTTCGCCGCTGCGCACAACGGTGGCAATGGGAGTGCCGGCTGCTACGACCTGTCCAACCTCAGCGTTCAGCGCAGTCACAACACCGGATGTATCGCTTACTAATTGGGTGTAGCCTAATTGGTTGCTGCTAACATTAGCCTGAGCTTGAGCCTGACGCAGCGCGGCGCTGGCTGCCTCTAGCTGGGTGTTGTATTGGTCGCGAATAGCTTCGCTGACCGCGCCTTGGGCGTAGAGGGTACTGTAGCGAGCCGCGTTATCAGCGGCTAGCTGGTAGCTGGCGCGTGCACTGGCCAGCTGGGCCGAGGCGGCTTCAACGCTTTGGTTAACATCCTTGGGGTCCAAGGCCAGAAGAATTTGCCCTGCCTGCACATTATCGCCCACGTTGACCATGCGGGCGTTGATTTTGCCTGCTACCTGAAAGGCTAGCTGGCTTTCGTAGCGCCCGCGTACCTCTCCAGGATA
>CAMFET010000147.1 GCA_945949475.1 uncultured Phascolarctobacterium sp. | reverse complement strand
AAAAAGCTTATTAAATGCTGGCAAGCAACTTTTGAACCATTTTTTAATGACAAGTAAAGGAAGAAAAGAATGGTAGGAAGAGCGATAAATTTCCAAGCTCCATGGAAAATACCATCAAAGAAAGAGTCCCATTCTCTAATTAGCATACACAACAAAAGTCCTATTACTAAGTATAGGCCATTGCTTTCTTCCTTCCTTGTTCTATAGAGGAACGACAAAATGGAAATAGCCAGTAATGCTTCCTGGGTACGTTCGGTAAGAGAATTTTCAGGAATATAGCCTAGGGTGCGGATGTCTATCGATGTAATCAAAACCACAAAGACAGCGGCACCGGCAATATACATGCCAAAAAATATGAATTTAAAAAACTCGCGGATGATTAGCTTCATGTCATCAGTCATTTTCCCTAACCTCATTAACCTTAATTTTACATTAATTCACTTCGCGTATTATACCATACTTTTACCAAAAATGTATGGGCTAACTGAAGAAAGAGAACCAACTTTTTGGCTAATAAATTACATAAGCAGAGCTAATCATAAGCTCCAAAAGCCATCAAAGCAAGCTCTTGATGACGTTTACCAAGGCATAGAAGGCCGGCGGGACGAGTAAAGCTGGCAGCATGTTTAGCGTTTTGCAATCGCGAATTTGCAAAATGCCTAGGCCGGAGCTCATGAGGAAGATACCGCCCAAAACCGAAATTTCGCCCATTAGCGCAGGGGTCATATAGGGAGCGATAAAGCCCGCAAAAAGGTAGATGCTGCCCTGCCAGCAAAAGAGTACTAGGGCGGCTAGCGCAATACCGATGCCGTAAGCAGAGGATAAAATGATGCTGGATACAAAGTCCAAGGTGGCATTGGTAAAAAGGTACGTATTATTACCGTTGAGACGGCTTTCAATGGGACCCAAGATGGACAGGGTGCCGATGCAGAATAAAAGAATGGCAGTGGAAAGGCCCTCTGCTAGCTTAGAGCCACCCTTGGCCTTTTCTAAAAGACCATGAAATTTGCCATCTAAGTCTAGGCGCGTGCCAATTATTGTGCCGATGGCAATGCTGGCGATAAACAGCACGGGGTAGGTGACCTTGGGAATGTTGCTGACGAAGGCGTTGGCGCCGAGGCCTACGGTCGCAAGACCCAAGCCATCAAAAAGAGCAGTTTTATATTTTTCTTTTATTCCGCGACTAACAAAGCTGCCGATGACGGAGCCGGTCAGAATACAGCTCACATTGACGATTGTACCTAACATGTTGCACCTCTATCCATAAATATAAACTATGGAATGATTTAGTATCATGCTCGCTGGAAATCACTGCGAGCATGATACTTTTTTGTTACGAATTTACTAATTTTTCGCAATTACTATCTTTACAGTTACTTGATTATTCTATACCATATTAGTAGAAAATGCAAAAGAAAAACACAGGAGGTGTTCTTCATGTTCAAAAAAGCTTTGCTCGTCCTAGGACTGAGCCTTGCAGTAACTGCCAGCGCCTTTGCGGCCGTCACCGAAAAAAAAGAAGAGGGCCACAAGTACAGCTTGAGCTACCCTGTCTTTAAGCTGGAGAATCGCGCCGCTGCCAAGGCCATCAACAAGGACATTAAGAAGATGGTTCTGGAGCAAAAAAAGCTTGCTAAAAGCAAGGACCCCAGCTACGTGGAGGTTGGAACCAACTATGAAGTTTTCAGCGAAACTGACGATTATGTTAACATTATCCTTGTGAAATGGGACTATATGGGTGGAGCACACGGCATGCATTATGACCATGGCTTGGTTTATAGCAAGGCTACGGGTGAACGCCTGCCCTATACACATTTTGCGAAGGCCATCTCTGCGGGCGAGCTGTACGACGGCATTGCTAATCACAGTCTAAAGGTTTATGGTGCTGATTTGCAAACCGTTTCCCAAGCGCCCTTCATCAGCTATATTAAAAAAGAAGAATTTAAGCGTAGTGATGATTACGTGCTCAAGGATGGCAGGGTTTACCTGATGTATCCGCCTTATGAGCTCGATTGCTATGCTGTCGGTACTACTTATGTAGAACTGCCCTAAGCTGTAAACTACAAATCTAACTAAGCTCTTCTCATAGGGGGAGAGCTTTTTTGCTTTAGAAGAAGGATGAAATAAACACAACAATAATCAAACTACTAATAGAAAATTATTATTGACAAATTAGAGTCAGTATGAGATACTACTAATGAATATTAGGCTAATATTGTTGACAGTTTTAGTCAAGCGTAGCATAATATTAGGTAAAGGTTGTTTGGCGAACAATTGAACAAAACCTTAAGGAGGGAGATTTATGCAACATCTACCGTTAGACGTACGCGTACCCATGGATGAGGATAACGTGGCTATTGTGCGTCATGAAGAGAAATGTATTAAATGTGGTATGTGCAAGAATGTGTGCGAAGAGTATATCGGAGTACACGGCACCTATACCTTGGAGGAAACAGGCGGTAAGGGCATTTGCATTCATTGTGGTCAATGCACTCAGGTATGCCCCGTAGACAGCCTCACTGAACGCTACGAATATCAAGATATTCGTGAGGCTATTGCCGACCCGGAAAAGATTGTTATTGTGAGCACTTCCCCGTCCGTGCGTGTTGGCTTGGGCGAGGAATTTGGTATGCCAGCAGGCTCCTTTGTAGAAGGCAAAATGATTGCCCTGCTGCGTAAGCTGGGCGTGGACTATGTTTTGGACACCAATTTTGCTGCTGACCTGACCATTGTGGAAGAAGCCAGCGAGCTGATTGAGCGCATTACCAAGGGTCGCGGTCCTCTGCCACAGTTTACCAGCTGCTGCCCGGCTTGGGTAAAATTTGCAGAAATATATTATCCTGAAATGCTGCCCAATATTTCTAGTGCTAAGAGCCCCATCGGTATGCAGGGTCCTACCATCAAAACCTACTTTGCTAAAAAGAAGGGCATTGACCCCACCAAGATTGTCAATGTAGCTTTAACTCCCTGCACTGCTAAAAAATTTGAAATTCGTCGTGAAGAAATGAGCGATGCTGCCGACTATCTGCAAATTGAAGGCTTGCGTGATATGGACGCTGTTATTACCACTCGTGAGCTGGCTAAAATGGCTCGTGAAGCAGGCATCGATTTTGCTAGCCTAGAGGATTCTGCCTATGATGAATACATGGGTGAGGGCAGTGGCGCTGGCGTCATTTTTGGCAACACCGGCGGCGTTATGGAGGCTGCTCTGCGCACTGCTTACGAGCTGATTACCGGCAAGGAAGCGCCTGCACCGCTTTTAGATTTGCAACCTGTGCGTGGCTACGAGGGCATTCGTGAGGCTAGCTTGGATGTGGATGGCCTGACTGTAAATGTCGCTGTTGTTTATGGTACTGCAAATGTGCGCAAGATGATTGAGCGCGTTAAGGCTGGCGAAAAGCAATATCATTTTATCGAAGTAATGACATGTCCCGGCGGCTGCATTGGTGGCGGCGGACAGCCTAAAACCATGCTGCCTATTGCTGATGATGCTCGCAAGGCACGCATTGCTAGCCTGTATAAACGTGATGGCAGCATGAAGGTGCGCAAGAGTCACGAAAATGAACAAATTAAAAAATTGTATGAAGAATTCTATGGACAACCCTTGAGCGAGCTGGCCGAAAA
>CAMFET010000146.1 GCA_945949475.1 uncultured Phascolarctobacterium sp. | reverse complement strand
TGGCCATTGTCACCCAGCTCATCCTGATATTTTTTGATAACCTCTTGGATAGCAGGTCTTTCCTGCCAGCCATTTTTATCCTTCACCCGTACATTCAGCAGCACTTGAGGATACTTGGTCATAACTGCGCCCAGCTCGGACAAGGGCTTGTTATTCTTCACCATAGCACACAAAAGCTGCACTGCAGTTAAAATGCCATCACCGGTCTTGGCAAATTCGGAGAAAATGATGTGACCGGATTGCTCGCCACCGATGGAATAATTGTGCTTCATCATCTCTTCCAGCACATAGCGGTCACCTACAGCGGTTTTGCAGGTCTTGCCGCCGTGAGCCTTCATAGCCTGATGCAGGCCCACATTACTCATGACAGTGACAACGAGCATATTATCATTGAGCTTTTTGCGCTTCATCAGCTCCAAAGCACAAATCAACATGATTTGGTCGCCGTCCAAAGCCTCACCATTTTCGTCAACTACCAAGCAGCGGTCAGCGTCACCATCGTTGGCAATGCCGGCATGAGCACCAACCTCAACAACCTTCTGCTGCAGGGCCTCCAAATGGGTGGAGCCGCAGCCATTATTAATATTGATGCCATTGGGCTCGTTAAAAATAGTAATAACCTCGGCGCCCAGGCTACGTAAAATCACCGGCGCAATTTGACTATTAGCACCATTAGAGCAGTCCATAACCACCTTCAGACCCTTCAAATCCGCATAAGCAGTGCTCAAAATGTGCTTGATATAAAGCTCGGCCAAATTCTTTTCGTAAATTATGCTGCCCACGCTGCTGCCACTAACTGCCTTGCTATAATCAATGGGAGTCTTAACGATGGCTTCAATCTCATCCTCCACGGTATCCGGCAGCTTATGGCCTGTTTGGGAGAAGAATTTAATGCCGTTATCCTCGAAGGGATTGTGGGATGCAGAAATAACCACACCTGCGTTAGCCTTCACTACGGACGTGAGGAAGGAAACAGCAGGAGTAGGCATTACGCCCAGCAAATGCGCATTGCCACCGGCGCTGCAAATGCCTGCAGCCAGCGCTGCCTCCAACATTTGGCCGCTACGACGGGTGTCGCGACCAATAATAATCTTGGGAGCATGACCCTCCCTACTAAAATATTTTGCAGCGGCATAGCCCAACTTAAAGGCCAACTCCGGAGTGAGCTCCACATTGGCCACACCACGCACGCCATCAGTACCAAACATTCTTGCCATTATAGTTTCCTCCCTTAATAGTTCTATATCAAACATATATTAAACAAAGCTGCAATAACACATAATAAATTATTATCATTAAATGCGCTAACTGCTTCCAAGATGTAAGCATAAGAAAATATTAAATCATGAAGTGAATAGCGATTTTAGCGAATGAGTGGTTGGTATAACCGACTCAAGGGTTGAATACAGTGAATTTTTCTTCACACAAATAGTACCCCGCAGAGTCTTGGTTATACCCCACGAAATAAGCGTCCAAAATCGCTTTTGAACGAAATGATTAATATTTTCTTAACACTCTATCTGCTTATTTTATAGGCGCAAACCTCTGCATTATCGCCCTTGCCACATGATACCCATCCAACGCAGCACTCATGATGCCACCGGCATAGCCAGCGCCCTCGCCGCAGGGATAAAGCAAATCATGTGTCACAGAAACGTAGCTCGCTCGATCGCGCTCAATACGCACCGGCGCCGAGGTTCTAGTCTCCACACCAGTTAGCAAAGCGCCACCGTCAGCATAACCTGCCAGCTTTTTGCCAAAGCTTTGAATGCCCAAGCGCAGCGTATCCGTAACATAGCTAGGCAATACCTTATCCAAAGAGCAGGCCGCCAAGCCCGGTCTGTAAGAGCCATGCACCAAACTTGTTAAATCAGGCGTTGTCTGCGCTAAAAAGCTCGCAAAATTCTGTGCTGGGGCATGATAATTGCCACCGCCCAATGCAAAAGCCAAACGCTCATACTTGCGCTGGAACTCCACCCCATCTAAGGGATGCGCACCAAAATCCTCGGCACTCACATTCACCACCAGCGCGCTATTAGCAATGCCACTATCTCGCCTAAACATACTCATGCCGTTAACAACTACACCGCCATTTTCTGAAGCTGCCGCAACTACCTGACCACCGGGACACATACAGAAGGAATAAGCCGTGCGGCTTTTATCCGGCGTATGATACACCAGCGCATAATCTGCTGCCCCTAGCAAATGGTTGCCTGCAAAGCTGCCATACTGCGCTTTATCAATCAGCTCCTGCGGATGCTCAATGCGCACACCGATTGCAAAGGGCTTGCTCACAATACCTATGCCCTTTTGCGCCAGCATAGCGTAGGTATCACGGGCACTGTGACCACAGGCCAAAACTACTGCACCAGCGGCGATATGCTCGCCATCTGCCAGCACCACGCCCTGCACCGTATTTCCCTGCACAAGCAAATCCTTAACATGTGCTTCATAGCGAATGCAGCCGCCTAATGCACAAATACGCTTGCTGAGTCCCGTAACCATAGCACGCAGCTTATCAGTGCCCACGTGGGGCTTATGCTCCCACAGAATGTTTTCTGGAGCGCCAGCTGCAACGAAGAGCTGCAGAATTTCTGCCATCACAGGATCGTTGACCCTTGTAGTGAGCTTGCCATCGGAAAAAGTACCGGCGCCACCTTCTCCAAACTGTACATTGCTAGCTTCGTCAAAAGCCCCCGTGCGCCAAAAGCGGTCCACATCCGTCACCCTTTGGGCTACGGGCTTGCCCCGCTCCAATAGCAGGGGCTTATAGCCATATTCCGCCAGCTGCAGTGCTGCCAAAAGTCCTGCCGGCCCAGCACCTATCACCACCGGTGGTGCTGACATGGGCAAAGTCCCCATAGTGAAGCTGCTCTTAGCAGGCTCCTCATAAATAGTTACATCCCTATCAGCTAAAAGGCGCTTGCCCAAGCGACTATTTTTACTTACATCCACCTCAACCAATACGTGATGATTAAGGCAAATTTCATTCTTTTTGCGCGCGTCCACAGCCTTACGCAAAAGCTTTAATTGTCCCACTGAATTAGTAGGCAAGCCAAGCTTTTTACTAACTGCTTGCTCCAAGCTACACTCGTGCAGCAGGCTAATGCGCACATTATTAATCTTTAACTGCATCATTTATTGATTTTGCCTTTCTACCGACAGGCGAATCTGCACTGTGCGCAGCTCCGGAATCACCTTTTCAGGCAAATCCAGCTCCGCCGCTACCACCATGCTACCCTCCAGCTTAGAAACATCCACGGGCTTGGTATTAATCGCCTTCAACTCCTTAAGCATGGAAGGAGGCGCAGTAATGCGCACCTTATCTGGCAAAACTTCGCTCTTTGTCACGATAATGCCCTTGGGCAGCTCGCCACTCATAACCAGCTTCACCGGAATATCAACCGAAAGCATTTGGCTAACCATAGTAGCCTGCACCATAACCCGTTCGGGAATAATTTTCATATTGGGAATATCATAGCCATCTTCACTTACGGCCACCAGCTCGCTTTCGGTTTGGAAATCGCCCTGATGATCCGTCACATCGATGGGAGCCACAACCTTGTTAACCTTATCAATCCGATGAGTGGCGCCACGTAAAGTAACCTGAGCGGGGGTAATCACACTATG
>CAMFET010000145.1 GCA_945949475.1 uncultured Phascolarctobacterium sp. | reverse complement strand
CATTATAGAAAGAAGGGTAAAATCAATGGCAAAAATGAAAACCATGGATGGCAACACCGCTGCTGCGCATATCGCGTATGCTTTTACCGATGTTGCTTGTATCTATCCTATTACTCCGTCTTCACCCATGGCTGAGGTTGTAGATGAATGGTCCGCGCAAGGTAGAAAGAACCTCTTTGGTCAACAGGTTCGCGTTGTAGAAATGCAATCCGAGGCTGGCGCTGCCGGTGCTGTGCACGGCTCTTTGCAGGCAGGTGCGCTGACTACTACCTTCACTGCTTCCCAGGGCTTACTGTTAATGATTCCTAACATGTATAAAATCGCTGGCGAGCTGCTGCCGGGCGTTTTCCATGTTTCTGCACGTGCTTTGGCTGCTAGCTCCTTGAATATTTTTGGTGACCATCAGGACGTTATGGCATGCCGTCAAACCGGCTTTGCTTTGCTTGCTGAATCCTCTGTACAAGAGGTTATGGACTTGGCTGCTGTTGCTCATTTAACTGCAATCAAGAGCCGCGTGCCCTTCCTGAACTTCTTCGATGGCTTCCGTACCTCTCACGAAATTCAAAAGATTGAGGTTATGGATTATGCAGATTTGGAGAAGCTGCTCGATAAGGATGCAGTTGATGCTTTCCGTAAAAACTCCCTGAATCCTGATAATCCTGTTCAACGTGGCAGTGCGCAAAACCCCGATATTTATTTCCAAACTCGCGAAACTGTTAACTCCTACTATGATGCAGTTCCTGCTATGGTAGAGGAATACATGGCTGAGATTTCTAAGATTACCGGTCGTGAATATCATCTGTTCAACTATTATGGTGCTCCTGATGCCGAAAACATCATCGTAGCTATGGGCTCCGGCTGCGACACTGCTCGTACCGTGGCTGAAGCACTGAATAAGGAAGGTCAAAAGGTTGGCGTGCTGGTAGTACATCTGTATCGTCCCTTTGCCTTTGATGCTTTCATGAAGGCTATTCCGGAAACTGTTAAACGTATTGCCGTTTTAGACCGCACCAAAGAGCCCGGTTCCTTGGGCGAGCCCCTGTATCTTGATGTTCGTGCAGCCTTCTACAACAGCGACCGCAAGCCGCTCATCATCGGTGGTCGTTATGGCTTGGGCTCCAAGGATCCGTTGCCGCGCGATATCGAAGCAGTATTTGCTAATTTGGCAGCAGCTGAACCGAAGAACAACTTCACTGTTGGTATCGTAGACGATGTTACCAATACCTCCTTGCCCGCTGGCAGAGATCTCGAGGTCGTTCCCGAAGGCACCACTGCCTGCAAGTTCTGGGGTCTGGGCTCCGATGGTACTGTTGGCGCTAACAAGAACTCTATTAAGATTATCGGTGACCACACCGACATGTATGCGCAGGGCTACTTCTTCTATGATTCCAAAAAATCCGGTGGCATTACCGTTTCCCACCTGCGCTTTGGCAAGACTCCGATTCAAGCTCCTTACCTGATTGATGCTGCTGACTTTGTAGCTGTACACAAGGCTTCTTATGTACATTCCTATGATGTTGTGGCTGGTATCAAGAAGGGCGGTACTCTGCTTTTGAACTGCGAATGGACTGCGGAAGAGCTGTCTGAGCAGCTGCCTGCAGCTATGAAGCAATATATCGCTAAGAACAATATTAATCTGTACATTATAGATGCTGTGAAGATTGGCAAGGAAATTGGCCTTGGCGCACGCATCAACATGGTAATGCAGGCTGCCTTCTTCAAGCTGGCTAATATTATTCCTATTGAGGAAGCAGTTAAATATATGAAGGATGCTATTGAGCATTCCTATGGCAAGAAGGGCCAAGCAGTTGTGGATATGAACTACGCTGCTGTGGATGCTGGTGTTAACGCTGTTGTGAAGGTAGCGGTTCCTGCTGACTGGGCAACTGCTGAGGAGACTAAGGCTCCCGTTAAGACTGGCAATGATTTTGTAGATAAGATTATGGTTCCCATGAACCGTCTGGAAGGCGACAAGCTGACTGTTGGCGATTTGATGTCTGTTAATGATGGCACCTTCCCCAGCGGCACCTCCGCTTATGAAAAACGCGGTGTAGCTTTGGATGTTCCCGAGTGGATTCCCGAAAACTGCATCCAATGTAACCAATGCGCCTTCGTTTGCCCGCATGCTGCTATTCGCCCCGTACTGATGGACGAAGCCGAAGCTGCAGCTGCTCCTGAAAGCATGGCTAAAAAACCCGCTGTTGGTGCTAAAGGTATGACCTTTACCATGAGCGTTTCTCCGTTGGACTGCTTGGGTTGCGGCAACTGCGCTCAGGTTTGCCCTGCTAAGAACAAGGCTCTTGTTATGAAGCCGCTCGATACCCAGCTGGATAAGGCTGAGGCTTGGGAATATGCTACTAAGAAGGTTGCTGTAAAACCCAACCCTGTAAATAAATACACCATGAAGGGCTGCCAATTTGAACAACCCTTGCTGGAGTTCTCCGGCGCTTGTGCAGGCTGCGGTGAGACTCCGTATGCTAAGCTGGTAACTCAACTCTTTGGTGATCGCATGATGGTAGCTAATGCTACTGGCTGCTCCTCCATTTGGGGTGCATCCGCTCCTTCTATGCCCTATACCAAGAATGCGGCTGGTCACGGCCCCGCTTGGGCTAACTCCCTGTTCGAGGATAACGCCGAATATGGCTTAGGCATGTACATCGGTGTTGCCCAAAACCGTGCTAAGGTTGCGGATATCATCAAGGAAGCCTTGACCAAGGATATTCCTGCTGATTTGAAGGCAGCTATGGAAGCATGGCTGGCAGGTAAGGACGATGGCGAGGGCTCTCGTGAGCGCGCCGATGCCTTGGAGGCTGCAGTTGCTGCTCACAAGGGAGAGTGCGCTACCTGTGCTGCTCTGTATGAAATGAAGCAATACTTTGTAAAACGCTCTAACTGGATCTTTGGCGGTGACGGCTGGTCCTACGATATTGGTTACGGCGGTGTTGACCATGTTTTGGCATCCGGTGAAGATGTAAATATCATGGTATTCGATACCGAGGTTTATTCTAATACTGGCGGTCAATCCTCTAAGGCTACTCCTACTGCGGCAGTTGCTAAATTTGCTGCCAGCGGCAAGAAGACCAAGAAGAAGGATTTGGGCATGATGGCTATGAGCTATGGTTATGTATATGTAGCACAGGTTGCTATGGGCTACGATAAGAACCAGCTGTTGAAGGCCTTGAAGGAAGCAGAAGCATATCATGGTCCGTCCTTGATTATTTGCTATGCTCCCTGCATCAACCACGGCTTGAAGGCTGGCATGGGCTGCAGCCAATTGGAAGAAAAACGTGCTGTTGAATGTGGATATTGGGCAACCTATCGTTATAATCCGGAGCTGGTTGGCACTGATAAGAATCCGTTCAGCTTGGATTCCAAGGAGCCGACTGGTAACTTCCGTGAGTTCTTGATGGGTGAGGTTCGCTTTAGCTCCCTGCAAAAGACCTTCCCCGAGACTGCTGAGGCATTGTTCGAGAAGACTGAGGCTGATGCTAAGGCTCGCTTAGAGGGTTACAAGAAGCTTGCTGGCAAGGCATAAATTGTCGCTTTAAAAGTGTATAAAGTGTATATTGCATAATTAGACTGGCTGTGCTGCTATTTGCGGTGCGGCCAGTTTTTTATGATAAATTGCGGTTT
>CAMFET010000144.1 GCA_945949475.1 uncultured Phascolarctobacterium sp. | reverse complement strand
AACATGGGCGTGGGATAGAAGAATAAATCGCCCAAAAAGGCCCCCACACCGCCTACTAAAAAGGCAGATTTGGCATCATCCAAAAGGATGGCTGCAGTGCAGATAATTACATCGTTCAAATAGCAGCGGCCACCGGGTACGGGTACGCCAAATGAGCTCATCAAAATATTCAGTGCCATAAAAAGCGCTGTTACACAAATAGCATAGGTAGCGCTAGTTTTTTTGTTTGTTGGTGTTTTTTCCATTTGTCAAACATCCCCTCATGTAAAATCTAAGTAAAATTTGCGTTGATGAATTAATTATAAAACGATTTGACTCTGTTGATATGCCCAATTAATGATTATTTTATATAGCCAGATTGGCAATGCTTGTTAGTTTCACAGCATCTTTAAAAATGTGCAGTAAATAAGCTAGAATAAAGCAGGAAAAGATGGTATAATTGTTGAATAGAAATTAGGACTAAGTCTGTGTATAGGGAGGTCGTTAAAGTGACTGCAGAGAAGAAATACAAACGTATTGTTTTAAAATTGAGCGGTGAGGCTATGGCCGGCGAAAAGGGCTTTGGCATAGACCCTACTGTTGTGTATTCTTTGGCAAAACAGATTAAAGAAGTAGTGGAGCATGGTGTTGAGGTTGCAGTAGTTAATGGCGGTGGCAACATTTGGCGTGGTCTGAGTGGCTATAACAAGGGCATGGACAGAGCGACTGCTGACTATATGGGCATGCTGGCAACAGTTATTAACTCTTTGGCTTTGTCCGATGCTTTGGAAAATTTGGGCGTACCTACTCGCGTACAGAGTGCTATCGAAATGCGTCAAATTGCTGAGCCCTATATCCGTCGTCGTGCTATTCGCCACATGGAAAAGGAGCGCGTAGTAATTTTTGCAGCTGGTACCGGCAACCCTTATTTCTCTACCGATACTACCGCAGCTCTGCGTGCAGCTGAAATCGAAGCAGACGCAATTTTGATGGCTAAAAAGGGCGTTGATGGCGTTTATGATAGCGATCCTGCCAAGAATCCCAATGCGAAAAAGTTTGACAAGCTGGATTATATCGAGGTTATCCAACGTAAGCTCAATGTTATGGACTCCACTGCCAACAGCCTGTGCATGGACAATAGTATTCCCATTGTAGTATTTAATATTGATGAACCGGGCAATATTCTGCGCGCCGCTTTGGGCGAGGACATTGGTACCCTGGTAGGAGGTAAAAAATAATGGCAACTGTAAAAGAAATCACCACCACTATGGAAGGCAAAATGCACAAATCCGTTGATGCGCTGAAGGTGGATTTGGCTAGCCTGCGCGCAGGTCGTGCAACTCCGGCTTTGCTGGACAAAATCATGGTAGATTATTATGGCTCTCCCACTCCCATCAACCAAGTAGCCAGCGTCACCGTTCCCGAACCGCGTATGATCGTGGTGCAGCCCTGGGAAAAGAATATGCTGAAGGCTATTGAAAAGGCAATTATGACCTCTGATTTGGGTCTGAACCCCAATAGTGATGGTGTGTGCATCCGCTTGAACCTGCCCCAGCTCACCGAAGAGCGCCGTAAGGATTTGGTTAAGGTTGTACATAAAAAAGCCGAGGAATTCCGCGTTGTGTGCCGCAATTTGCGCCGCGATGCCAATGATGCTGTGAAGAAGGCAGAAAAGGCTAAGGAAATCACCGAGGACGATGCTAAGAAGGGCACCGAGCAAATCCAAAAAATCACTGATAAGATTATGAAGGATATCGATGCCGTAGCTGCAAATAAAGAAAAAGAAGTTATGGAAGTATAATGGCAGCTCCCAATGTATTGGCACTGAGCTTGGAGGAGGCCTCGCGCCGTCTGCAGGAGGCAGGCTTTGACTTTGAGGTGCAAGCACTTTTGCCGCCTCGTGATAAGGAAGAGGACTTCGCTGGTAAGCAGGTGCGTAAATATGTAGTAAGACAGCAGGCGCTGTCTTGCAATAAATTAGTTCTTACTGTGGTGTACAGAGTATAAAGGAAGGAGGTGCTCTGGATGGCTTTGAAAATTGATAAAGATGCTTGCGTAGGCTGCGGTGGCTGTGCTGCTACCTGCCCCGTTGGCGCTATTAAAGAAGTTGACGGCAAATACGAAATCGGTGAAGATTGCGTAGAATGCGGCGCTTGCGCTGCTCAATGCCCGGTTGGCGCTATCGAGTAAGTATAAGGCTTAAAATCAGGAAGGCAGCCCTCGACTTGGGGGCTTGCCTCTCTTTGTATTATGAGGATTTACAAATTTAACGACTGAAAGGCTGGAGTACAGTGTTTAAAGGCTTGTTTCAGACCAGAAGAAAAGTGGCCAACGATATTGTAGTTGATACTGCAGGCTTGGACATGAACAATATCCCGGAGCATATCGCTATTATTATGGATGGCAACGGTCGCTGGGCTAAGGCTCAGGGAAAGGTGCGCACCTATGGTCATCAGCAGGGTGCCGAAACCTTAAAAACCATTGTGAAGGCTGCGGATAAGCTGGGCGTGAAGGTTATTAGCGCGTATGCTTTTTCTACAGAAAATTGGAAACGGCCCGTGACGGAGGTTAACTTCATCATGGAGCTTTTGAGCCGTTATTTGACCAATGAAATTCAGGACTTTAACGATAATAACGTACAGGTACGTTTTATTGGTTCCCGTGATGGCTTGCCCGAGGTGGTTCGCCAAAAGATGGACCACGCTATCGAGGAAACCAAAAATAACACGGGTATTATTTTGAATTTGGCTATTAACTACGGGGGACAGGCGGAGCTTTTGCATGCGGTAAAGAGTATTGCGGCGGAGGCTGTTGCCGGAAGCTTGGACGTAGCAAAAATAGATAATCAGGTGGTGGAGGACCATCTTTATACGGCGGGCTTGCCTGCGCCGGACCTTTTGATTAGGCCGGGCGGTGACCTGCGCATTAGTAATTTCCTGCTGTGGCAGATTGCCTATGCAGAGATTTGGACTACCAAGACCTATTGGCCGGACTTTACGCCGGACCATTTGGTTGATGCTATTTTGGCCTATCAGGGGCGGGAGCGCCGCTTTGGTGGTTTGATCGAAAAATAGTAAATAATCAAAAAATAGTAAATAATAGAAGGTGTGTCTATGTTAACTCGTATTATAACGGGTGTGGTAGGTATTGCTGCGGCTATCGCCATTATCACTAAGGGTGGCGTAGTTTTTTCGGGAGCAGTGCTTTTGCTAGCCCTGATTGGCTGGCATGAATACCATAAAATGGCAGCTAGCAAGGGCTACCATGTGTACCCGCTTACTTCGGGCTTGGGCAGCTTGGCCATTGTGGGGATGGCGGCTCTAGGCTATTATGTGGAAATGGAGCAGGTTTTTACCCTGGCCTTTACCGTGATGCTGGCGGCCTTGTTCACTATTTTTGGTGCCATCGAAGGGCTGTGGCGTCATTGCCATCGTGAGGGCGAAAATTGGCTAATAGACACGGCTTTATCCATTTGGGCCATGCTGTATTGCGGCCTTTTGTTTAGCCATGTTATTTTGCTGCGAACCTTTGATGCAGGTCCCCATATCGATTTGGGCTTTAGAGTGTTTGAGTATGGCGAAATTTGCCTGTGGGTGGTGCTTTTGGGCACCTGGGCCAGTGATACCTTTGCTT
The DNA here is from genome assembly GCA_945949475.1 of uncultured Phascolarctobacterium sp. Lineage (GTDB taxonomy): Bacteria > Bacillota > Negativicutes > Acidaminococcales > Acidaminococcaceae > Phascolarctobacterium_A. The sequence continues at coordinate 22 of CAMFET010000144.1, read as the reverse complement.
ACTTCTTTGGCAGAGCCTTTGG
>CAMFET010000143.1 GCA_945949475.1 uncultured Phascolarctobacterium sp. | reverse complement strand
CGGCCACCGCAGGGTATTTCCATTTTTACCTTTCTGTCTTTTATACAACTACAAACGTGGTATAATTTTATCCCTTGCGAACGTTGCCGAAAAGAACGTTCGTTATAAATTACAAAAAAGCGCTTTGGGCGTTTTTATGATTTTATCATTTATAACTGACAAAATTGGTGATTTCAGGTATTTTATCAGTTATAACTGATAAAACTAGTGATTTTTAGAATTTTATCAGTTATATCTGACAAAATTCCCTTTCCTCATTGTGTTTCAGTTATAAAAATGCTATACTTTTTGTATGATGGAAAGGAGGCACTTCTTTCATGATTAAAAGAGAAATGTATATGAAACGCATCCGCCCCTTTATCGGAACGGATTTAATAAAGGTTATGACCGGTATCAGGCGTTGCGGCAAGTCCGTAATGCTAGAGCTGATAAAGCAAGAGCTCATAGAAAGCGGTATCAAGCCAGAGCAATTTATTTCTATCAATTTTGAGGATATGAATTACGCTCATCTGCAAACTGCCCAGGCCCTGCACGAGGCAATTACTAAGCTAGCAGCAGGTATTGAAGGCAAGGTTTATCTTTTCTTTGATGAAATTCAAGAGGTAGAGGGCTGGGAAAAATGCATTAATTCTTTCCGTGTATCACTAGATTGCGATATCTACATTACAGGCTCCAATGCCAAACTATTATCGGGCGAGCTTGCGACATATCTTGGTGGTCGTTATGTAGAATTCATCATCTATCCATTTTCCTTTGCCGAGTTTTTGGAATTATACGGAACAATCACTCCAGATGAATCAATTCCAAAATGCTTTCAAAAGTATCTTATCTCCGGCGGCATGCCTTATCTCGCAAATATTAGATATGCCGATGCTCCTACTAAACAATATCTCCACGATTTGTTTAATTCGGTTCAATTGAAGGATATTGTGAAACGTAATAAGATTAGGGATGTGGATTTACTAGAGCGTATCATTGCTTACGTTATGGCTAATGTGGGCAATACATTCTCAGCAACATCTGTAACAAAATTTTTAAAAAGTGAACGTCGTACTGTCGCTTCTGAAACAATCATGAATTACCTCAAATATTGCTGCGATGCGTACTTGTTTTACCAAGTTAAGCGTGAAGATTTGCAAGGTAAACAAATTTTAGCATCAAACGAAAAGTATTACATTGCTGATCATGGTATTCGTGAGGCAGTGTTTGGTGGCAACATACGGCAAATTAATCTTACACTAGAAAACATCGTGTACCTAGAGCTAATACGCCGTGGTTACAAAGTAACTATCGGAAAATATGGTGAGAAAGAAATTGATTTCGTCTGCCATAAGCAAGAAGATAAGCTGTATGTACAGGTTACCTATTTGTTGGCTTCTGAGGAAACTATCCAGCGTGAATTTGGTGTTTACAACAGTATTGAGGATAACTATCCTAAATATGTTGTATCGTTAGATGAACTAGATATGAGCCAAAATGGAATTAAGCACTTTAATATCCGCGACTTCCTCTTGGCTCAGGAATGGAAGTAGAATAATTATTATCAGAAAACAAAAGAAATAACATTAAGAATATGTTCTTCCAGCTTACTTGATAAGATTGTATTTTTTCAACCAAGGATTGACAAGCCCTTTATCATTGGCTAAGAGTGCATCTCCCAGCTTAGCATTAGGAGCAGCCTTGCTAATAGTTGTAACACTAGCTTCAATAGGACTTCCACCACTAGTAGCAAACGGCAGAATCGTTTTACCAGTAGTGTCTATGCTTCTTAAGAATTTATCTACAACAAGAGGCTCCCTGTGAAACCAAATAGGATAGCCAACTAAAATAGTATCATAATCCTTCATATCTACCTTAGCTACATTAATTTCAGGCAGTGTGCCAGAATCCAGCTCCTGCTTGACTACCTTGACAGTAGCCTTATAGCCTTCCGGATAGGGCTTCACTGGACGAATCTCAATAATATCGCCGCCAACTTGCCTATGAATGCTTTGTGCCAACTTACGAGTATTGCCGCCCCAAGAAAAATAAGCTACTAGGACCCTTTTTCCATCCTTAGCTACATTGCCTACAGAATCTGTTGTAGCAGCGTCCACAGGTTTATTGGCAAAGCTCATGCCCACTCTACCTAAAACAAAGCTCTTATTAGTCATATAAAACACAGCACCGCCAATAAGCAGAGCTACAATTATATAGAATATTATTTTTTTCATAGCTTTCAACCTTTCCTATTTTCTATTAGCCTCGCCCCAAACACACAGTTGATCTAATACCTGCATCAAAGATTGTCCACGCTCGCTAAGCATATACTCAACCTTAGGAGGAATTTGTGGATATTCCTTGCGTATAATCAATTCATCCGCTTCCAATTCCTTCAGGTTCATACTTAGAGTTTTATCGGAAATATTTTTAAGATATCTACGTAACTCATTAAAACGTACTACTTTGAACTCCATTAAACAGTATAGTATTACCATTTTATGCTTGCCAGAGATTAACGATAGAGTGTAATTAAATCCTGTATCTTCAAAGTTTGCTTTTTCAATATAATTAATAATCATTTTACACTTTCCTTTAAGATAGTATATGTCATGAATGATAGTACTTGTTTTTACTAATGTTGGTTGATATAATTATACTCAAGAACATATACTGTGTCAACTAAAACAGAAAGAAGGCAAAGCTATGAGAGTTAATCTAAAACAAACCGAAGGTATTTTCCCTATGCCTGTCTTAATGGTAGCAACCTACAATGAGGACGGCAGTGTTAATGTTATGAACGCAGCTTGGGGAACCATGCAAGACCGTGACAAAGTGGCTTTAGTATTGACTGAAACCCATAAAACCGTACATAATATTAAGGCACGTAGAGCTTTTACCATTAGTATCGCTGATGCAGACCACATTGTACAAGCCGATTATTTCGGTGTAGTTTCCGGCAACAAAGAACCTAATAAGTTTGCTAACAGCGGTCTGACAGCTGAAAAATCTACTTATGTAGATGCACCTGTCATCAACGAGTTCCCGCTCTGCCTAGAATGTGAATTTATCGAATACCAAGCTGATGCTACCGGCTGCGGTGTTATCGGCAAGGTAGTAAACATCTCTGCTAGCGACAAAGTTATACAAGACGGAAAAATTAATATGTCTTTGGTAAACGCTATCGCCTTTGACCCTTATACTCACGGCTACTACAAAATTGGCGAAAGAATTGGCGAGGCTTTCCACGACGGTCTACAGCTGAAGAAGTAATCTTTTCTTTAGGCCATGACAAACTACTGCGGACTTTTGTAGTGGTATACTAAAATTGGACACAAAAATGCTATACTTTTTGTATGATGTAAAGGAGGAGTCCCTATGCCCTATGTAAACATTAAAATCACCCGTGAAGGCAACGTAACCCCCGAGCAAAAGCGCCAGCTCATCGAAGGAGCGACCAACCTTTTACACGATGTATTAGGTAAAAACAAAGCTACTACAGTCGTAGTCATCGACGAGGTGGACACTGATAACTGGGGCATCGGCGGCGTCCCCGTAACGGAAATCAGAAAACAAAAGAAATAAGAGCAATAGCCAAAAAGCACACTACCTAAGCCTTGAGCTAAGTAGTGTGCTTTAGCTTTTATATAATTGTTCGGTTCAGCAAAAGCT
>CAMFET010000142.1 GCA_945949475.1 uncultured Phascolarctobacterium sp. | reverse complement strand
ATTCATGAGGAAATAAAAGAAGATTATCCGGATGATATGGAATAAACTCCACTAAGGCATTAAGAATGTTATTAAAAAAGACCTGTTCCCTAGCGGGAGCAGGTCTTTTCGCTTGCATAAGCATTATTTACATGTCATGGAAATGCATACCGATATTGCTGTGGCGCAGGAAGTTTAGGGTTACTTCGGGGAAGGAAGCGTAGCTCAATACGTCCTCAATGGGAGCGTTGGGGAAGCCCTCTTCAGCCAGCTTGTCCTTCAGCTTCTTCAGCTGAGGTTCAATATCATCGGCAGGACGATGGTCAATTTGCGGAGCATCACCGATGGCCAGCTTACGCACGGTGGGGTCAATCGGTCCCGGAGTGCGACCATATTTGCCCAAAATCAAATCCTTAACCTCGCGAGGAATCATTTTATAGCGACCTAAAGCCACATTCAGCACAGCCATGGAGCCAACAATTTGGCTGGTAGGGGTTACTAGCGGCGGATAGCCTAGCTCTGCACGCACGCGAGGCATTTCCTCTAAAAGCTGCGGATACTTATCAGCAACACCCATTTCCTTCATTTGATTCAGCAAATTGGAAAGCATGCCACCAGGGATTTGGAAGGTCAAAACCTTGGGGTCAATGGGAATATTGGAATTCAAATTAAAGTCATTATTTAGGCTCTTACGTACATCTTTAAAGTAATCTGCCAAATCATTCAAGGCAGGCAGCTCAATGCCGGTATCGTAGGGAGTACCTTGCAGGGTAGCTACCATGGACTCGGTACAGGGCTGGCTGGTAGAGGTTGCAAAGGGGGAAAGGGCAGTATCGATGATATCTGCACCGGCTTCCACAGCCTTCAGCAGCGTCATATCGCCCATGCCGCTGGTAAAGTGGGTGTGCAAATCTACCGGCAGACCAACTTCGCTCTTCAGGCTGCGTACTAAGCTTTCGGCTGCATAAGGACGAAGTAAGCCAGCCATATCCTTAATACAAATAGAATCAGCGCCCATTTGAGCCAATTCCTTACCCAGCTCTACGAAATTGCTATCCTTGTGGTAGGGACTGATAGTATAAACAATACAGCCTTGCACGTGAGCACCAGCTTCTTTGGCTGCACGCATGGCGCATTCCAGATTGCGAGTGTCGTTTAAAGCATCAAAAATACGAATAATAGAAACACCATTTGCTACAGAGCGTTTTACAAATTCACGCACTACATCATCAGCATAATGGTTATAGCCTAAAATATTTTGACCGCGCAGCAGCATTTGAATAGGAGTTTTAGGCAAATGCTTTTTCAAGGTGCGCAGGCGTTGCCAGGGATCCTCGTTCAAAAAGCGCAGGCAAGCATCGAAGGTAGCGCCGCCCCATGCTTCTACCGCATAATAACCTACATCGTCGATTCTTTCTAAAGCGGGCAACATATCACTGATACGCATTCTGGTAGCAGCCAAAGATTGGTGACCATCACGCAAAACAGTTTCCATTATTTTTACGGGCTTTTTATCCATGTTTGTCCTCCTTTATGTAAATTATAGGAATTTAATCTTTGGTAAATCTATTATAGCACACTTTCGTGCATACTGTATACATAAATTATTAGAAAATAGCGAGAAAAAACCGCAGCTCTGCATAGAACTGCGGTAAAAGCTTTAATTTTTGGTAGGTTGAGTGCTTACAGTGGGCTTGCCCATGATTTCGTTGATGCGGGCCTTCATGCTTTTCTTTTGGCTGCTAGGCTTATTGCTGACAGCTGGAGCCTTTGGAGCAGCATTTTGTGAGGCTTTGTCATCCTTTTTATCGTCCACCTTAGCGTCCTTGGCATCTTTTTCTTTATCCTTGTCTTCCTCTTCCTGTTTAATCTCAGGCTCTGCAGGAACAGCAACACCAGGATTGCTAAAGCCTGTGCGAGGTGTAGAGGCAAGGGCGTTAATCATGAATTCATGCCAAATGGAGAGGGGAGCGCCGCTACCATACATGCGTTGCATGGGTTTATTGTTATCGTCACCAACCCAAACTGCAGTGCTCAAATCGGGGGTATAGCCAACAAACCAAGCATCGATATAGGTATCGGTAGTACCGGTTTTACCAGCTGCCGGGCGACCAATACCCATGCCGCCACCAGTACCGCTTACAAGAACATCCTCCAGCATATTAGTGGTGAGATATGCAGAGGCTGCATCAACAACACGCTTACTTTGAGGTTTAGCTTGGTATAAGACTTTGCCATCGCGGTCAACAATTTTTAGCAAAGCAATGGGTTTGTTATAAAGACCGTTAGTAGCCAAAACACCATAGGCGGAAGCCATCTCCAACGGATTTACACCCTTACTAAGGCCGCCTAAGGCCATAGCCAAATTGACATCACTATAGGCGCCGGAATCAACCAGAGTGGTGATACCCATTTTTTCAACATTAGCTACAATTTTATCTACGCCTACCTCACGAGCTAGCTTGATAGTAGGTACATTAATGGAGCGTTTTAATGCAGTGCGCAGGCTAACCTTGCCATGCCATTGCATATCAGAGTTTTGGGGCTTCCAGCCCTTAGCAAACTCTTCTTCCTTATCTTCAATAATGCTAGCAGGAGTAAAGCCGTTTTGCATAGCTGTTAGATAAACGAAGGGCTTGAAGGCAGAACCAGGCTGGCGCACAGCTAAGGTAGCACGATTGAATTTATCCTGACCACGGCCACCAATCATAGCCTTGACATAGCCTGTTTTGGGGTCAACAGCTGCCAAAGCCATTTGCGGCTGGGTTAGCTTTTTGCTGTCGGTATAATAATTAGGAAGATGACGCATAGCCTTTTCAGCAGCTAATTGCATATCCATATCAAGAGTGGTGTAAATCTTGAGCCCACCCTTATAAAGAGCATCAGCACCAACCTCGGCAATAACTTTTTGGCTAATCATATCAAAGAAATAGCCACGAGGATTATTTTGTTGCTTATGAGAGGTGCTATAAATCATCTTTTTGGCCTTAGCCTTAGCGGCAGAATCAGCAGAAATAAAGCCGTATTTAACCATTTGGTCGATTACTAGCTCTTGACGGTTTTTGCTTTCCTTGGGATTTTCAAAGGGATTATAATAGTTAGGGCTTTTAGGAATAGCAGCCAGGGTTGCAGCTTCGGCAATATCTAGATTTTGCACATGCTTGCCAAAATAGTACAAGGAGGCGCTTTCGATACCATAAGCACCCTGTCCAAAGTAAATTTGGTTAAGATACATGGTGAGAATTTCATCCTTAGTATATTTGTGTTCAAGCTCTTTAGCGATGAATGCTTCCTTAATCTTTCTTATAATAGAACGTTCCTGGGTTAAAAAAGCATTTTTGGCCAGCTGCTGAGTAATGGTGCTGCCGCCTTGAACCTCGCGGCCACTTAAGGTGGATACTAGCGCGCGGGCTGTGCCGCGATAGTCAATACCGCTATGCTCATAGAAGCGATTATCTTCAATAGCGATAAAGGCTTGCTGCACATGCTTAGGAATTTTGTCAATGCTGACAGGAACGCGTCGCTCCTCTGAAAGAGTAGTATAAATGACATTACCATTTATGTCATAGAATTGCGAAGCGGCATCGGGAATCAAAGTTTCATCCATATTGGGAGGTGCAAATAGGCTGGAGAAGCCATACAGCACTGAAGCTCCCATAATCATCAGGCAAAT
>CAMFET010000141.1 GCA_945949475.1 uncultured Phascolarctobacterium sp. | reverse complement strand
CCCTTGGCCAGTTGGTCGGCACAGCTTGTGCCGCGCATGACACATTGGTTGCCCTCCAGCAAGGAAGCCACTTCTTTGGCATCCTTGCCCTCGACTAGCTTGCTGATGGCGATTAAATTGCCGGGGCACCCACCGGTGAAGCGCACATTGTGCAGCTTGCCATCGATGATATCAAAATTTATTTTGCGGGAGCAGACTCCCTGCGGTGCATATTCAAACATCAAATTTCCCTCCAATACATATAACATACATTACAAAGTTCGACAAGAAAGAGGAAAATCCTTTTTCTTGCAGATGGGACAGAGAAAATTTTGCGTAAAATTTTACTAGAGAAGCTTTGTAAAATAATAATAAGCTTTTTGCGTTAAAGGCTTTTTTTTATCCTTAATAGTTGATATAATAAAAGGTAATTTATTGCCGTGTAGTATGGTAGTAAGGGCTCTCTTGTGAGGGCATATCGTGCGTGCAAGGAAGCATGGAAGAAAGGTAGTGTATTTTTATGTCTATTCAGTTGTTCATTGTGTGTGCCTACATCGCTCTGTTGTTTGGCATCAGCTTTTGGGTTAAAAAGAGAGCCGACGCTGGCTCTACGGCCTTCCTTTTGGCCAGCCGCAAGCTGACCACGCTTTTGGTAGCGGTCAACGTTACTGGCCTAGCAGTTGGTGCTGCTTCTACAGTTGGCGTTGCTCAAAGAGCCTTTGGTGTGGGTCTATCCGCTGGCTGGTACAACGGTGCCTGGTCCATCGGCGCTATTGTGATGGGTCTTGTAGCCGCTGGCAAGCTGCGCTCCATGAAGGTTTCCACTATCCCGGAATTCTTTGAAAACTATTATGATACCAAGGGACGCTTAATCGGTGCCATCGGCTTGATTATCATTATGGGCGTTATCACCTCCCTGCAGTATATGGCAGGTGGTGCGATTTTATCCTCTCTGTTGCCCAACATCTTTACCTTTAAAACTGGTATGATTATGAGTGCAGTAGTATTCATCGGTATTACCCTGATTGGTGGCCTGTGGTCCTCCGGTCTGTCCAATATCGTCAGCGTAACTTTAATCTATGTTGGTATCATTTACTCTGCTACCCAATCCGTAGCCAATGTCGGTGGCTGGGATGCCATGGTAGCTAAGCTGCCCAATGCCGAGATTATGGCTTCTCCTATTGCTGGTTTGCCTCTGGCAGTTATTATTGGTAACATCATCGTTATGATTACCCAAACCATTACTGCCCAAGGTCCTGTGCAATTTGCCTGCGCTGCTGAAAACGCTAAGTCCGCTCGCAATGGTTATTTACTGGCCGGCCTGATGATTTTCCCCGTTGGCTTCATTTGTGCCGTTGTGGGCGTAGTAGCCAAGGTTATGTTCCCGGAAATGCCCATGAGTCAGGCTGCTTTGGCTATGCCCAAGGTTATTATGAGTCTGGACCCCTTAGCTGGCGGTGTTACTCTGGCTGCCATGTGGGCTGCGGATGTCTCCACTGCCTGCGCTATTTTGATGGGCACAGCAACACTGTTTACCCAGGATATTTATAAACGCTTCATTAATCCCGGCGTAGCCGAGGCAAAGGCTGTTGTAATCAGCCGTGTTACTGTTGTTGCTGTTGGCCTGGTAACCCTGTGGTTTGCCTTCAATGCAGCTGGTATTGTAAGAACTATGATTGCTGGTCTGTCCATGACCACTGCGCTGACCTGTGTTTTCTTCTTTACCATTTGGGCTCCCAGCGTTTGCCGTCGCAGCTCCGCCTTCTGGACCACCTTGGTGGGCATTATCGGCATGGTGCTGTGGTACATGCCCGGCAGCCCCATCCAAGGCTTGAAGCCTGTTTTTGCTAACGAAGTAATTTATTTTGAATGGCCCATTTGTATTGCAACCTTCCTTTTAGTATCCGTATTGGATAAGGAAAAGATTAAAGAGGTTGTTATGGTCGAAGAAAAGGATTGATATTATGCATGAAAATGCCAAAATCTCTTTGAATAGTATTGATATTGGTCGTGCCGCCCTGCATATTGCCCTCACGGCTAACCGCGCTGAGGAAATGCGGCTCAAGGAGCGTTTGGCAGGGCAGGGGATTAGAGCCACTGCGGTGGATTTTGGTGGCGAATTTATTCCTTCCATTGTGAAAATTATTGAACGGGCTGTGGTTGCAGCCCAGCGTCAGGGCTTGGTGACCGAAACCCATGTGGGGGCCGGTGCTGTGGCCGGTGCTGCTCACGAGGCCTTGGAGCAGGTAAAGAATAAGGCTGTGGGCTTTAATGTGGGCGGCAAAATTGGCATTGCCCGCTGTGGCGAGCATCTTTGTGTAGCCATTTATATGGGTGTAGGCGTTCTGAATCTAAATGAAATGTGCGTGGGCCTTGCTCATCGTAGCTTGGCCAGCGACGAATAGGAGGGCTTGCAGTTTATGAATCTAATTGATATTATTGGCCCGGTGATGATTGGTCCCTCCAGCTCTCACACGGCTGGCGCAGTGCGCCTGGGCCTTTTGGCAGCTAGCATTTTAGGAGGGCAGCCGGTGAAGGCAGAGATTAATCTGCATGGCTCCTTTGCCGAAACCTATCAGGGACATGGCACGGACATGGCGCTGTTGGCCGGACTGATGGGTTGGACGCCCGATGATGAGCGTATTCCTGAGGCAGCTCGCTTTGCTGCGGCCGAGGGGCTTACCTATAGCTTTAAAAAGATTGATTTGGGCAATAAGGCCCATCCGAATACGGTGCTGTTTAAGCTGACCAGCGCCAGCGGCAGCTATTGCGAAATCATTGGCTCTTCCGTGGGCGGCGGTCAGGTCAAGGTAACGGAAATTGACGGTTTTCCCGTGGAGCTGACCGGTCGTTTGCCGGCCATTTTAACGGTGCATATTGATACCCGGGGCGTTATTGCCTTGGTGACCGGCACTTTGGCCAATGCCGGTGTGAATATTGCCACCATGCGTCTTTTCCGCAGTAACAAGGGTGGTATGGCCTCCATGGTTATTGAATGTGACGAGGCAGTGCCCCAGGAGATTTTAAATCTCATCGGTGCCCTGCAGCAAATTGAGTCGGTGCGTTTTATCGCCAGTGTTTTGTGAGGTGTGGGCTGATGAAAAAAGAGATGCTTTCCTTAAACAGCTGGATTGACGAAGCAACGCGCTGGCAGCAATCCTTAGATGATTTTTTAATTGATTACAACATGCGGGAACTGGAATGCTCTGAGGAGGATTTATTGGCCAAGATGCAGGATATGCTCAAGGTGATGGAAAAATCCGTGGAGCACGGCCTCACCGGCGTGCGCTCCCACAGTGGCCTGACCGGTGGCGATTCCAAGCGACTGGTTGAGGCTGCCATGGGTGAGCATTTTGTGAGCCTGCTGGGGGAAAAGGCTATGGACGCAGTGATTTACGCCATGGCAGTTGGCGAGTGCAATGCAGCCATGGGGCGTATTGTGGCTGCTCCCACGGCTGGTGCCAGCGGCGTGCTGCCGGGGGTGTTCTTCTCCCTGAAAAAGCATTGTCAGCTCAGCGATGAGGTTTTAGCCCGGGGGCTGGTGGTAGCTGGCAGCATCGGCATGGTTATTGCGGAGCGTGCTTCTTTGGCTGGCGCTACTGGCGGCTGTCAGGCGGAGTGCGGCAGTGCGGCGGCCATGGCCGCGGGAGCGGCAGTTGCTATGCTGGGTGGCAGCGCCCAGCAGGTGGGCACCGCTG
>CAMFET010000140.1 GCA_945949475.1 uncultured Phascolarctobacterium sp. | reverse complement strand
TGTGCCGAACATGAGGTAGACTTTGCCAGCTTACCAGCAAAGCTGGAGGCCGCTAGCAAAACCAACACCTTCGAGCACATGGAGCCTCTTTTTAAGAACGAAGAGGACTATCAAGCCTTTCATGCACGCCATCTTAAGGCTTCTGTTCCTATAACTACACCGCAAAAGGCTGCACAGGCCTTTATCGGCATCGACTCCGGCAGCACGACTATCAAAATTGCCATTATCAGTCCCACCGGCGAGCTTTTGGACTCCTTCTACCAAAGCAATAAGGGCAATCCCGTCGTTGCCGTGCGCGATTACCTTACCAATTTTTATCAAAAATATCCTCACTGCCAGCTTTTGGCAGGTGCTGTAACCGGCTATGGCGAGGATTTGATTCGTCATGCCTTTGGCATGGACTATGGCATCGTAGAAACCATGGCCCATTTTTACGCCGCCCAGCATCTAGAGCCCCAGGTGGATTTTATTTTGGACATCGGTGGCCAGGATATGAAGTGCCTCAAAATCCACAATGGCGCTATCGATAACATCTTTTTAAACGAAGCCTGTTCTAGTGGCTGCGGTAGCTTTTTGCAAACCTTTGCGGAAATACTTGGCTATAGCGCGGAGGATTTTGCCAAAATTGGCCTGTTTGCCGACATGCCCGTGGATTTAGGCAGTCGCTGCACCGTCTTTATGAACAGCAGCGTTAAGCAGGCACAAAAGGATGGTGCTTCTGTAGCTAATATCAGCGCAGGCCTGTCCATCAGCATCGTCAAAAACGCCTTATACAAGGTTATTCGCCCCAGCAGCAAGGCTGCCATTGGCCAGCACATCGTCGTGCAGGGCGGCACCTTCCTCAATGATTGCGTGCTGCGGGCCTTTGAGCAGGAAATGGGCCTTAATGTGGTGCGTCCTAATATTGCAGGACTCATGGGCGCTTATGGCGCCGCCCTGTACGCGCAGCGTCGACACGAGGCTAACCCTAAGCCCAGTGCCATCATCAGCTTAGAGGACCTCAAGAGCTTCCAGCATACGGTGAAGGGCGTAACCTGCGGCCTTTGCAACAACCATTGCCATTTAACCATTAACATTTTTGCCAGTGGCAAGCGCTTTATCAGCGGCAATCGCTGCGAGCGCCCCATCACCCATATGAAGCCCCAGGATGATTTGAACCTTTATCGGCAAAAGCTGGAGCTGCTCCAGAATTTACCTAATAACGAAGCGCCTAAGCGTGGTGTGATGGGTATCCCCATGGGCCTCAACATGTACGAGCTGTTACCCTTCTGGCAGGGACTGCTAAATCACCTAGGCTTTAAGGTAGTGACCAGCCCCATTGAAGACAAAAACATCTATCGCTTAGGGCAAAACACCATCCCCAGCGACACAGTCTGCTACCCGGCCAAGCTCATGCATGGACACATCAAATGGCTGCTGGACCACGGCCTTGACCACATTTTTTATCCCTGCATGACCTATAATATCAGCGAGCAGGGCACTGAAAACTGTTATAATTGTCCCGTAGTGGCCTATTATCCCGAGGTGCTGCACGCCAACATGCGGGAGCTAGGCAAGGCCCATTTCTTCTTTGATTACTTGGGCCTGCTGCACAAAAAGGTGCTGGTGCAAAAGCTCTATGAGCTCTTCCATCAGGAATATGCTGATATTACTAAAAATGAGCTGCAGAAGGCTGTGGACGCCGCCTTTGCTGCCTATGATGCCTTTGAAGCACAGGTCAAGCAGCGCGGCCAAAACATTGTGGCTCTGGCTCGGGCGCAGCACAAGCCCATTGTGGTGCTGGCCGGTCGTCCCTATCACATCGACCCCAAGGTTAATCACAGCATCGACCGTCTGATTACTACCATGGGGGCAGCACTAATCAGCGAGGATGCTGTCAGCAGCCATATCACGCCGCAGCAGCTAAGCAACGATTTACACGTTCTCAACCAGTGGACCTACCATAGCCGTCTCTATGCTGCAGCCAAATACGTAAGCGAAAATCCCGATATGCATATGATTCAGCTGGTCAGCTTCGGCTGCGGCTGTGATGCAATCACCGCCGATGAATGCCGCCGTATTTTGGAGGAGCACGGCAGAATTTATACACAAATTAAAATCGATGATATCGACAACCTTGGCGCGGCGAAGATTCGTATTCGCAGCCTTTTCTCGGCAGCCAATTTGTTCGATTTAGATAATAACTAAAGGAGTTTTTGCTATGCAAGAAGCTTCGCAAGCTAATTTTGTTCCCTTTACAGAGGAAATGCGCCGCACTCACACCATTTTGGTGCCCGGCATGCTACCCATCCATTTTTCCTTGATGCAGGCTGCTTTTACAAGCTGTGGCTACAAGGTAGAGGTTTTGCAGGACACTGGCCATGAGGTAGTGGAAACCGGCCTCAAATATGTAAACAATGACATTTGTTACCCTGCTCTGTTGGTAATCGGCCAGCTTTTGCATGCGCTGGAAAGCGGCAAGTATGATTTAAATAAAACTGCGCTCATTATTACCCAAACTGGCGGTGGCTGTCGCGCCTCCAACTATATTTATCTGCTGCACAAGGCCTTGGAAAAGGCTGGCTTATCCCACATCCCTGTTATCAGCCTCAATGTCAATGGCTTGGAAAAGCAGCCCGGCTTTCACTTGGACGCCAGCATGCTGCGTAAATTTTTGGCAGCACTCATCTATGGCGATGCCATTATGTATTTAAGTAATAAAATCCGTCCCTACGAGGTAATTCAGGGCACTACCGATGCCCTCACCCAAAAATGGCTCTCTAAGCTTGGTGAGGCCTTCACCAGCGGCAAGGCTCAAGCCCTGAGCAATATGAAAAAGCTGACTCAGGCCTTGGCAACTGAATTCGCCAAAATCCCCATTGTGAACCGTCCTAAGACTAAGGTAGGCATTGTTGGGGAAATCTATATCAAATACGCGGCCTTGGGCAATAATAATCTAGAAAAATTCCTGCAAAAGCAGGATTGCGAGTACATGCTCCCCGGCGTTTTAAATTTTGTGATGTATTGCGTGGATACATATCTCACCGATTACAAATTATATGGCGGCAGCTTTTGGAAATATGGTGCCAATAAAGGCGCCATGTGGTACCTAAAGCATTTGGAAAGCATTCTGCATAGTGCGCTCGAAACGGCTACCTGCAGCGCGCCGGCGACCTATGAAGAGACCAAGTCCATGGTCAAGGGCATTATCGGTTATGGCAATAATATGGGCGAGGGCTGGCTTTTAACAGCCGAAATGCTGGAGCTTGTGCACAGCGGCTACACCAATATTATTTGCGCTCAGCCCTTTGGCTGCCTGCCCAATCATATCGCTGGTCGCGGCATGATTAATAAGATTAAGGAAATTGCCGACGAGGCCAATATTTTGGCCATAGACTACGATGCCAGCGCCTCCAAGGTAAATCAGGAAAATCGCATTAAGCTTATGCTGGCTACAGCTAAGTAAGGCGGCTTCCAACGGGTAACCCTTTTCTATATCCTCAATTACATATGCTAAAAAAACAGCTAGCCTAGGTACATTTTGATCTGTACCCAAGCTAGCTGTTATTTATTTTAATTTAAAAGATATTTAGAACAGTTTTCCTATTGCGAAACGCAAGGGAAAAATCTGTTCGCGTTATTCCTTATGGAAAATCTCTATCTCAATACCGCTGGCCTGCATCATATCCTCCGCCAGCTTATCAGGATAAGGATTGGCGTAAACAATGCGCTT
>CAMFET010000139.1 GCA_945949475.1 uncultured Phascolarctobacterium sp. | reverse complement strand
CAAAGTCCTTCACATCTTTATAGCCCAAGCCACGCAAAGCATCGGCAGCGATGGCACTACGGCGACCGCTACGGCAATAAACAATAATGGGCTTCTCTTTTTCAGGCAACATGCTAGCCGCCTTTTGCTCCACTTGGTCATAAGGCAAAAGTACCGCCCCAGCAATATGCCCTTCGGCAAATTCCTCAGGAGTGCGCACGTCTAAAAGCACAAAATTATCTTTCTTGGCTATTTTAGCCTGTAATTCTTCATAGCTAACCAAACCGCTTTTGCCACCGCCAAAGCCAAATATAAACAACCCTGCCACCGCAAGGGCAGCAATAACTAAATATTTACGCATACAAATACCTCCTTAGATACACCTAAACTGTCGACCTAATCAGCTGGCATCATCTTCTGCTATCTTATCGCCTCTCTGCACCACCTCAAACCGATACTTCTGCTGGATATCTGGGTACTTTTCCCTATCTACCTCGCTCATAAACATATCATAGGGTCTAGCACAGGTCTTGAAGGGCGGGTAAAGAGCCTCATATACCACAAGCATCTCATCCGTTTCACTATGATGTGCAAAAGCAATGATTCTGTAAAGATACTCTGTTGCCGGGTTTTCTATAGTTTCCCGTTTAAAATGCTTTACTATATCACCAATATGCAGTTCTCTAGTCATTGTACTTCAACTCCATCTATACAAATATTCGCCGGCTATAGCAAACTTGTTACCATCCTCTTGCTTTAATTATAACACGAAAACAGCTCCGCATATACATTTCCTGCTCCAAGTTATGATATAATAAAAGAAAAAAGTAGCCATTCTCCAAGGAGGCATTTACATGCTTAAGACAATCTCAAAAGCCCTTTGCATATTTACTCTCGCTGGACTAATGCTGTGGTCACCGCTATCTTCAGCCCAAGCTGCCAACAATTCTTTCTATTATATTAGTGCTGAAACTGATTATAATGAAAATGAACCCATTTACGTTGTCGGACACAAGGAGCCGGATACGGACACGGTTTGTTCCTCCATTGCTTATGCCAGCCTGCTGCAAGCTTTAAAATACGACGCCAAGGCGGTGCTGCCAGGCAGGCTCAATGCTGAAACAAAATATGCTTTACAAAAATTTGGTGTTCCTATTCCGGAGAGCATGGATAATGCCCAAGGCAAGCAGTTCGTCCTAGTTGACCACAGCCTTTATAGCCAATCCATCGCCGGCATGCCTCAAGCCAAGGTTTTGGCCGTGCTGGATCATCACACCATGGGCGATATCAAAAACGCAAACCCCATCACCTATATCGCTAAGCCCATTGGTGCCACTGCTTCCGTTGTTTTTTATGAATTTGAAGCCCAAAAGGTAAAAATTTCTAAGCCCGTAGCCGGACTGCTTTTATCCGCTATCTGCTCGGACACCATTGGCCTCAAATCCCCCACCACCACGGAATACGACAGGCTGGCTGTCAAAAAGCTCCTTAAACTAAGCAAGGTTAAGAATTTGCGAGCCTATAGCAACGAACTGCTGGAGGCCGGCAATATCTATTCCAGCCTTAGCCCTGAAGAATTAGCTCACTATGATTACAAGGTCTATACCGTTGGCACCAAACGCATGGGCATCGGTCAGCTGCACTCCACCAATTCTGAGCAGCTTGCAGCTTTAGAAAAAGAGCTAGTTCCCTTTATGCAGGAAAATTTTGCTAGCTTTGGCGTGGATATGTACTTTATGATGCTCACAAATCTGGATACATTTACCACCAAGCTCCTTTGCTTTGGCGACAACTCGTTAGCCACTGCGCAAAAATCCTTTGGGCAAAAAAGTGACACCATTATTCTGCCTAATGCAGTATCAAGAAAAAAACAGATTGTGCCACCACTTCAAAAAACGCTGCAACAATAACAAAACAGGACTTTAGAGTATTGTCATCATTAAAAACTCTAAGTCCTGTTTTTTCTTTCTATTTACATTTTTTGATGAGAACTAGTGATTCTTACGCCACTCTGTTTTGCTCCCTATAAAACTCATCCAAAATGAACTCCACACTCTCACTCCACATCAAGGTTGCTGGTGTTTGCAAGCACCAATAGGTATGGCTTTTGGAAAACAAAAGATATGCCTCATCAAAGGAAATACCATCTTTATCAGCTATTGCCTGCACAACTCTGCGAATTGTTTCATAAATATCTAGGGTTAAATCCATGCCCTTATATACATATTTACTGGTCAATTGTGTACCTCCTCACTAGCTTAATAAATCTTAATGCGTTTGGAGTATTTAAACAAAGCTGGTCATTTACCTTAAAATAGGCCAAGCGGTCTAAAGCTTCCTGAACTGTATATGTCCCATTCATGTAACGGTTAACAGTAAGCTATTTTATTCACGATGCCGCCCTCTCTAGCATATCTTCAGCAAATTCTTCAGCTTCATCTAGGTCAAGCATATGTAATACAGCGTATTGGGAACGAATAGCAGAGATAATATCGTGCTGATTAAACAACCTGATTACATCAGCTACCATTAAACCATGCTTTTGAGCATACCCCTCTACTGCTGCTATTACGAGAAAATTACAATCTTTTATATCTTGGTCGGACACGATATTTCACCTCCTATTCCTTTTATTATATTATACAGCATTATGAACGAAGTAACAACGCAAGCTAGTAATTAAGGTTGTAAAAAATACTCTCACTACCCGATTTACAACCTTTTTACAACTTTTGATTGGCAAAAGGCGCGCTCTTATGCTAAAATGTGCTCAACTACAGATTTTTACCATAAGGGCGAAAAGCCGCATGGTTACGGCGTTTTCCCCATGTTACGGAGGTTTCAAAAGGTGCACAAAATACTATTCATATGCCACGGCAATATATGTAGATCCCCCATGGCGGAGTTTTTATTAAAAGATATTGTTCGCAAGCGTGGTCTTGCCCATGAGTTTGAAATTGCCAGCGCTGCTACCAGTCGAGAAGAAATCGGTAATCCTGTCCATTATGGCACGAAGCATAAGCTGGCGCAGCTAGGCATTAGCGTGGCCGGCAAAACAGCACGCCAGGTAACCGCTCGTGATTATCGTTATTATGATTTACTGCTTGTTATGGACCATAACAATATACGCAATATGCGGCGTCTGTTAGGAGACGATGTAGATGATAAGGTGCATCTTCTTTTAGATTATACCCCTCGCAGGGGTCAAAGCATCGCCGACCCTTGGTATACAGGCGATTTTGACATTACCTATGCTGATATCATGGAGGGGCTTGCAGGCCTCCTGCAGCAGCTTGGCTATTAATGGCGAAACTTGACCACGTATCACTGTTCGTGAGCTAAAAAAGCTTGGTAACGTTATCAATAAAATCGCAGCCAACGGCGTTAACAATATTAACGGCATAATCTACACTCTTAGCAACAAAAACCTTTATCGCAGTATGCTCTTAGCCAAGGCTGTGGAAAATGCTCGTCATCAGGCTGCTGTTGTAGCAAACGCCGGTGGTCGCACTCTGGGAACACTCATCAGTGCCAGCTTCTCCACCGTCAATCAGGTAGAACGCAGTGCCGCAAGGCCCATGCTAAACAAAACGGCCACAGCAGATAACAATGTTCCCACTCAAATCGAATCCAAAAACATCACTATTTCCGTAAACGTTAACACCGTATTCAAATTACTATAAAACACCCCAAGCAAAAAGAGCAGAGCTTTATGCCCTGCTCTTTTTCTTTATGCTAATAT
>CAMFET010000138.1 GCA_945949475.1 uncultured Phascolarctobacterium sp. | reverse complement strand
GCCAATGCCTGCCGTCCCAGCCACGGCGTCAGGGCAAAGCCCACGCCCACAGCCAGCACTGAGCGCAGCACCTTCATGCGCAGGGTAGCGCTTTCTTCTCTTTTATAATCCAAGCGATCCAAACGTTTTTGACTATATCTTAAGCTTTTTCTCTTGCTACTCATGATGGTTAACCTCCCGGTTTTGTAAAACCTTTGCGTATCCCAAGGCCTCGTTCAAGCAGCTCTGCCGCTGCACAGGCCGCATCTGCAGGTAAACCTTAGCGGGCAATGCCTCGCCAGCTTGCCACCGCAGCTTGAAATGGGATATACGGGAATATATATAAGTATCAGCACGCGTATCTACGGGTGCTGCCATAATCGTATTTGGTAAACCTTCCATACGCTGGTCCGCAACTCGTGCCCCTTGCAAAAGCTTGCACAGCCTTGCAAAGCCCTCACTCTTCACCAGCGCTTGTTGAATCGCCGGATAAATGGCATCCATAAAAATCAGCTCCACACCAATAGTGTCGCCCAAGCTGCCATCCTCTAGCACATCTAAATCCAGCATAAACTTAAATATGCCTAAAGCATCTATATTTTCCAAAAGCTCCCGTCCTTCCTTAGGGATGGGCGGAGCGTCAATACATTCTAAAACCTTTGCTAAATCCTGTAGCCCCTGCTTTAAAATCAAAACCAAGCGCAGAGGTCGGATGTCCCTGGACTCCATAAAGCCAAAATGCCAGGGCTCGCACCACTCCTTGACCTTTTCTAGGAGCGCACGCACAGGCTGCAGCTGCTTCAGCCGACCCCGATAGGCCAACACTGAGGGCAGCAGCTCCTCAACAAAATCTCCCGATAAATTGATAAAGGAAGCCACCTTGGGCTCGCCCTCGTCAGTAATATCGGCTTCCAAATATAAATTACAATGCCGCAGCAGCTCAGGCTTGAGCTGGGCCAATTCTTGAGCGTAAAAATGGAAAAAAGCGCCCTCCTGCTCCACGTCCAGCCTTTGCAGGGGATTACCCTTCGCAAAGGCCTCGGCAAAATACTGAGCCGATAAATCCACTTGCGGCTGACCGCATAAAGGTGCTTCCACATAAAAATCTACTTTTTGACCAGCTAAAGCATAAAGAGGTGCCTGATTCATGAGCTTAGCCTCGACAGCTTTATCGAGTCCCCACAGCTGCTGCCCCATCGGCGCAGCAAGAAGCTGCCTCCGCCAAAAAGCAAAGGCTTCCAGCTGCTGCATTGTGCTGATACTCATAAATAGCACCTCCTTACGCAAAATTTTTAGATTCTAGTCATCCCCAAGCAGCTCAGCCGAGGCTAAGCAGTGCTTGCTTTTTAATATTAAGCCCAAATAGCTTTCATGATATTCTTATATTCAGCCAGCAAATGCTTTACAATGATGTCCAGCACAGTGTAAACCATGTCGCCATCCAGCTCCTCAGGTTTTTCCAACAGATAAGAATCGAGGATGAGCGCACCATCTTCAGCAAAATAATATTTAAAAATCTTATAATGAGAATTCAATTTGCCGATAGCTTTTAACAGCTCTGTTTCATTGCCTTCCTTCAAGGCTGCATTAGCCACACGCACGCGAATCATGGTATAAATGCTGCTATCGGTGATAACCAAGGTGGGCAGCTGTTGGCCTTCAACCTCAATGCTGGAGCGGAAGACAACCGTATTCAGCTCATCATTGGGAACCTCCTGCACTTGAAAGCAGGTAATATTCTTCTCTTGTAAATACTCTTGAAAAATTTGTGCTTTTTTATTCATCATGCTGAATCATCCTTTCTCTATTTAAATTTATTAAAATTGACCGCTCACGATGAAATGCAGTCTGGTCTTGCTAACCTTTTCAGCGGAGAATTCACGTTGTAAAGGAATACCCAAGATTAGGGAAGCGGAGCAGTATTGGTTTATGGTGCTGCGAATTCCTAGGCCAACGCTGGACAAAACATTATGCTGGTCATCACTTTGGCCATTGCCATACACATGACCATAATCAAAGAAGGTGAAGGCACTGGTGTTCTTATTAATCACCGGCACAGCGTATTCAGCACTAAAGGTAAAGCCGCTGTCGCCGCCTAGATAGTTTTCTTTGTAGCCACGCACGCTATACATACCGCCCATATAGAATTGACGGGAGCTAACCATGCCCTCGCTACCACTCCATTGAGCATCAGCTCGCAGGCTCCACATTTGCCCTGCCTTATAGAGCTTTTGGTACATAGCATTGAATTTATAGAAACCAAAATTCTGGCTATTTTGAGCGCTCATGTCAGGAGTACTCTCACTATAACCCCTTACATAGCTGTGCTTTTGATAGAACACATGGCTAGCACCATAATTCGTCACAGCAAAGCCCAAGCTAAAGTCCTGCACAGAATCATCGACGATATTGAATCTTGTACCGGCAGGCATAAAATCTGTTTTAGAATTTTGTCGATTATAATCCAAGCTCAGCTCTGTGCGAGTAGTTTCGTTTACCACAATGGGCTGGGTGAAGCCAATAGCATAGGAATTGGCGTGACCTTTAATCATATCCTCATAATCGCCCTTAACAACCTCCACCGCATTAGTGCTATACATTAAATTCATTTTAGTGCCACTGCGTCCCAAGCTACGACTGTACATAACATTGGCTGCCTTAGTACCCTCGCTGATTACAGTACCCAAGCTCAAGGCATCGCAATTGCCGGATAAGCTTTTAGTGTTAAAAAACAAGCCTGTGCGATACTCGCCACTCGTGTCACTGCCTGCGTTATCCTCAAAAATGGTCCAGGTATCACGCTTGGGCTCATAGGCTGTAATTTCATAATCGGTGGTGCCGGGCTCCGCACCTGCCTTCATCATAATGCGCAATTGGGTGGAGTTAGTTGCATTAAAAAGCAGCAAATCCTTATTCAGCTGCTTGATATTAGCAATTTCACCCTTAGCCAAATGTAAACGATTAGTAATGTATTTTGCTTTGGTGTATTTATTGCCGCTGACCGTAGCCGTGCCTGTTCTGCCCTCCACCAAAAGCAGCTTCACAGTGCCCTCGGTAATGGTTTGCGGCGGCAAAAAGGCGCGACAGGTTACATAGCCCTTTTCGTTATACAAAGCGTTAATTTTATCAACGATTGCATAAATATCATTAAGCTGTACCTGCTTGCCTTCGTAGGGCTTGATAATAGTATCCAACTCAGCATCGGTCAAGACAGCGGACGGGTCGGTAACTATTTTTTTCAGCTCAAAGGTAATGACCTCGCCCGGCGCAGTCTGCTTGGCAGCTTCGCTTTCTACCTTATTCTTCGCCGCAGCTCTGTCCTCGGCGATTTGGCGATTAACGCGCTCTCTTTCCAAATAGTTGCGCATACGATTCATTTGAATGCCTGCGTCACCCTTGACCGGATTAGGAACATTGGCCTCAGGCGTTGCAGCAAAAGCAGAGCTGCTAGCAGCAAGGCAAGCCAAGGTCACTAAAGAAATAATGTGTTTTTTATGCATTTTCATAGGATATCCCCCAAATATAGAGTTTTAATACGTCGTTGACTTTTATTAATTTAAACAATAATCCACTTATTATTATATATCCAAATCTGTCAATTTACAACACTGTTTCCTGAATAAAACATCGTCTTTTATCTATAATCTGCTTATTATGCTTATTAGCTCAATTTAATGTATCATAGCAAATTCAGCATCACAAAAGTATCACAGCGCAAAAAAGGAACGGCCCTTGTGACCGTTCCTCTAGTAAGCTATTTTTTATTTTTTGGGCAGGGATAGCAGCAGCACTGTAAAAATGATGCA
>CAMFET010000137.1 GCA_945949475.1 uncultured Phascolarctobacterium sp. | reverse complement strand
CAGTGTTTACCGGGCCGGCGGCATCTGTGCTCGGCATTGAAGCCTTGGCCGCGCCCGCTGTGAACAGCATTTCGCTGGACGTGGGCGGCACGACCACGGATATCGCCTTTTGGGAGCAGGGGCTACCGCTGATGGCTAAGCGTGGCGCGGTTATTAACGGCTATCCCACCGCCGTGCGCTCCTTCCATATGCGCAGCATTGGCATTGGCGGCGACAGCCGCATCCACAAGCTGCCGGACGGCAGCTACCAGGTGGGGCCGGAGCGCGAGGGCCCTGCTGCCGCCGTGGGCGGCAGCGTAGCCACGCTGAGCGATGCGCTCATTGTTGCGGGCTACGTAAGCTTTGGTGATGCTGCTCGCGCACAGGCTGCTATCGCAGCTTTGGGAGGCGAGCCTAGCGCCCAAGCGCGCAAAATTATCGCCAGCGCCTGTGCTGCTATCCAGGCTACGATTAGCGAAATGCTGGAGGAATGGGCTAAGCAGCCCGTTTATACTGTGGATGACGTTATTAAGGGTACGGAGTTTGTGCCTGCTCAGCTCATTGGCGTGGGCGGCGGCGCGCCCGGCCTTATCAAGGCCTTGGGCGAGCTTATGCAATTGCCCGTGGATATTCCCTTGGGCGCCATGGTAGCCAATGCCGTAGGCGCCGCCGTAGCACGCCCCACGCTGAGCGCGGGACTTAGAGCGGACACCACCGATAATTATTACATTATTCCTGAAAGCGGACGGCGGGAGCGACTGCCGCGACGCTTTAACAAGGCCGTGGCCGAGGAGCTGCTCACCAGCTGGCTGCGGGAGCAGACAGCGGCGTGGCAGTTGCTGGACCAGGAAACGGAGCTCATTAGCTATGAGCATTTTAATACAGTGCATGGCTATTACGACACAGGCGATATTTACAGCCTGCGCATGCAGCTTAAGCCGGGCATTTTGCACAAGGTTGAGGGCAAGGAGGTGGACTTCTGATGGCTAAAAGTGGAAAAAACACATTGGGCTTAGTCTTTTTCCCGGCCTTCGACTGGATGATTTCTCCGGGCCATCCTGAGCGTCAGGAGCGCCTTTTATATACTCGCGACCAATTAGAAGAGGAGGGCTTATTCGATTGCGAGGAAATTCGCGAATATCGTCCTCGACTAGCGGAAATCAACGATTTGCAGCGAGCTCATGTGGGCGTGCCCGCTATTTCCCGGGTAATAACCCCGGCTCATTTGACCTCTGCCGGTGGCTGCTTGGTTGCTGCTGACGCAGTCCTGAAGGGCGAGGTAAAGCGCGCCTTTGCCTTGGTGCGTCCGCCAGGACATCATGCAATGCGAGTTGTGCACGGAATTCGTGGATTTTGTACTGTTAATATTGAAGCAATAATGGTAGAATATTTAAGGAGCAAGTATGGCATCCGCAAAATTGCTGTGGTAGATACGGATGTGCACCATGGTGATGGCTCCCAGGATGTTTTTTACCATGACCCCAATACGCTCTATATTTCTTTTCATCAGGATGGCCGCACCTTGTATCCTGGTACGGGCTTTCCTGAGGAGGCAGGCAGTCCCGCTGCTTGGGGCACCAATATTAATTTGCCACTCCTGCCGGGAACAGGTGATGAAGGCCTGCATCGCCTGTATGATGGCCTGATTAGCCATATTCTTGAGGATTTTCAGCCAGAGCTGATAATTAATAGTGCTGGTCAGGATAACCATTTTAGCGACCCACTTGCTTCCATGCAGGTTACTGCCGCAGGCTATGCCCGTTTGGCCGATAAGCTGAAGGCCGATATAGCTGTTTTAGAGGGCGGTTATTCTATCGAGAGTGCGCTGCCCTATGTAAATACTGGTATTATTTTAGCTATGGCCGGTATGGATTATAGCAAGGTGGTTGAGCCTGATATGAGCCTTTTGCGTCGTAGTGACCCGCGCTGCAATCAAAGAGTGGACCAGCTGATTGAGCAGGCTGGTGAGATTTATTTTAAACGCGAGGCTATGCAACAAAGGCTGCTAGCTAAATGCAATGGGGTATGGCAGCGTCGTAAGCATATTTATTACGATGAGGATGGCATTCGTGAGGAGCAGGTAGAAACACTGCGTTATTGTAGCTATCACGCCTGTGGCGGTTATTTTACTATTCAAACTGCTGCAGAGGGCACTCGCTTTGGTGATCAAAGTGCGTTTATCGTGTGCTTGCCAAGGAATATTTGTGCTCAATGTCGTGCTAAGGCCTATGACGAGGCCTTGCGCGAGAAAAAGACTGGCAAGTGGCAGTACATTTTAGTGCAGGATATAGCTAGTGGCAATGTAGAAAATATTTAAGTGAAATGAGGATTTTTGCATGTTAAAGGAATTAGTAGTCGCCACCCATAACCAGGGCAAGGTGGAGGAGTTTAGAACATTGATGAAGGATCTGCCCATTGAAATAAAGTATTTGGCAGATTTTGAGAAAATCGACGAGCCTTTGGAGAACGGTCGCACTTTTGCGGCGAATGCTCGCCTAAAGGCAACCTATTATGCCAAAAAGCTGGGTAAAACCTGCATCGCTGATGATAGCGGCCTAGAGGTGCAGGCCTTGGACGGTGCTCCGGGCGTGCGTAGCGCTCGTTATGCGGGAGAAAAGGCTACTGATGAAGAGAATAATAATCTGCTTTTGATGAATATGAAATTTCAAGTGAAGCGTACCTGCCGTTTCCGTTGCGCTTTGTGCGTGGCACAGCCCGATGGCAAGGTGCTCCATGAGGTGGATGGTATTTGTGAAGGTATGCTGCTGCACAAGCCCTTGGGTGAGGAAGGCTTTGGCTATGACCCGCTCTTTTGGTCCACCGAGCTGCATAAGGGCATGGGCGAGGCCTCTATGCAAGAAAAGAACAAAATTAGCCACCGTGGTAAGGCAATTCGCAAATTAGTGGCTATCTGGAGCAAAAAGAAATGAAAATTGGTATTACCGGGGATACACATGGCAGTATGCAGGCCATGCGTAAGCTGCTTAGTGTGACCCCGCCAGTGGATTTGTGGCTGCACACGGGTGACCATGCAGAGGATGCTAATCTTTTGCAAAATCTGACAGGTATTAAAACAGTTTCGGTGCGCGGCAATTGTGATATCGTGGCAAACGGAGCCAAGGTGGATGAGTTTCTTGTTTTAGAAGGCTTTAAGCTGTGGCTTACGCACGGACATAAATATATCCAGTGGAATACGAAGGCTGATTTGGGCTATTGGGCGAAGGAGCTGGACCAGGATATCGTTGTTTTTGGGCATACGCACGTGCCCCTGTGCGAGTATTATGGGGACGCGCTGCTAATAAACCCTGGCAGCCCCTCCCGCCCTCGCGGCGGTTCTAAGCCTTGCTTTGCTGTGCTGACACTGCAAAAGGGAGCAACGCCGGAGGTAGAGTTTTTCCAGTTGTGAGAAGGATTTGGTTTACTAGATTATAATATTATAAAGGGCAGGGATATAAATGGCAGAAAATAAAAGCTATGGATATAGAAAAATAGCTGTTATGCTGACGCTTATGGTTGCGCTTTTGGCAGCTAATTGCTCCTATGCTGACCAGCAGCATCTAATCAAAATCCATAAGCAAAGCTTTAGTCTGGAGCTGTTTGAGGATGGCTTAGCTCAGCCAATTAAATCCTACGGCATTGCTGTGGCAAAAAATCCTGGTGATAAGCAAAAGACGGGCGACAATAGAACGCCGATCTCTTGGGGCTCTGCGGCTGCTATTCCTGCGCGCTACGCTGGTGCTGCTATTGGCGTTCCTTCGGCTCAGGTGCCCTTTGTTGTAGAAGAAATTTGTGATGCCAGCTATTGGACGCA
>CAMFET010000136.1 GCA_945949475.1 uncultured Phascolarctobacterium sp. | reverse complement strand
TGGTGCAAATAATTTTCGTTTTTTTCATCAGAACCGAACCCCCTCAGCACTGAAATTTATTCTCGCACAAAACCTCATACGCATCCTCTGCTTCGGATACAGGAACGCAGATTTCATAAGCCTTATTATGCTTGCCACCAGCACTTTTAACCTTTACAAGAAAGCCGCTTTCCGCTAATAATTGCTGGATTCTTTGGGCTTGTGCTTCAGTGGGAGCGATATATAATACCTTCCACATAGCAAAACTCCTATTGGGAATATAATCCCTCTTTTAGATATGATAAATAATTACTCAGGGAACAACTCTAGAGGCATCCTAAAAATAGAACGCCTCTAGTGATTATAAGTATATAAGCTTAGCTTATTCTTTGTAAGCTTTAATTTTTTCAATTAGCTTGGGCAGAATTACGTTTACATCGCCCACGATGCCATAATGAGCCACGCTGAAGATAGGAGCGGAGGCATCCTTGTTAATAGCGATAATAATATCGGATTCCTTCATGCCGGAAATATGCTGTACAGCGCCGCTAATGCCGCAGGCAAAATACAGATGCGGAGTTACGGTCTTACCGGATTGGCCAACCTGTTGG
The DNA here is from genome assembly GCA_945949475.1 of uncultured Phascolarctobacterium sp. Lineage (GTDB taxonomy): Bacteria > Bacillota > Negativicutes > Acidaminococcales > Acidaminococcaceae > Phascolarctobacterium_A. The sequence goes on along the minus strand of CAMFET010000136.1, from coordinate 3,246 downwards.
GAATGAGCCATCCAACCAGCATCAATAACGGCACGAGAGCCTGCCACAGCACCCTTATCAAAGAGTCCTGCCAGCTCAGCCAACTTATCAAAATTCTCTTGGCTGCCCATGCCACGGCCACCAGCTGCAATAACCTCTGCATCCTCCAGCTTAATGGAGTTGCTGCCAGCATTAGGAACCTTTTTCAGAATTTCTACTTTATTCTCTACTCTATCCACCGGAGTGAAGGCAATTACCTCACCGGTGCGGCTTGCATCGGGCTCCAAAGCCTTGAAAACCTTGGGACGAACGGTACCCATTTGCGGACGATGCTCGTCGCAAACGATGGTTGCATAAATGTTGCCGCCCAAAGCAGGACGAGTCCAAGCAACAAGCTTATCATCAGTAATATCAACTGCAGTGCAGTCAGCGCACAGGCCGGTGTGCAAACGAGCAGCAATGCGCGGAGCCAAATCGCGACCATCAATGGTAGCAGGCAGCATCAATGCGGAGGGCTTGTAAGCCTCTACCAATTGGCATACTGCGTCAGTATATAATTCGGTGTGGTAATCGGTGTATTGGGCGCCATCAATTACATAAACCTTGTCAGCACCTGCTGCAATCATTTTAGCGGGCAGCTCAGCCACGTCCTTGCCGATAATAACAGCGCAGCAGTGGTCGCCGGCCTTTTTAGCCAAGCCATTGGCAGCGCCAATGAGCTCATAGCAAACCGGCAGAGCGTCGTTCTTATCCAGCTCGCAAATTACCCATATATCCTTGCCTTCGTTATTAGCAACCTCAGCCTTAGCAGTTGCTTCGGGAGCAATTGCTTCTACGGGGCATTCGCCTACGCAAGCGCCGCAGGAAATGCATTGCTCGCCGTCAATCATTGCTTTGCCGTCAACCATGCTGATGGCGCCTACGGGGCAAACCATGGTGCAGGATTCACAGCCGATACATTTATCTCTATCTACTTTCATTGCCATTTATATTCACCTCAACGAGTAATAATTTCAGCTTTTACAAGCTTGTCAAAAAGCATATCTACAGCTACATCTAAATCCTCTTCAGCAATGATTTCGCTGTGGATTTCCGGCGGGGTCGGGGTGAAGGATTTTCTTACCTTGGTGGGAGAGCCGGTCAGGCCTACTTGCTCCGGAGCCAGGCCCAAATCCTCAATGGTCCATGTAGGAATCTTAGCCTTGCGTGCTTTCATTTTGCCCTTGATGCTAGCAAAGCGGGGCTCTTTTTCAGCGGTATTAACGGTAACCAGCAAGGGTGCTGCACAAGCCAAGGTTTCGGAATAGTTATCATTTTCGCGATAAGCAACAAAACGCTCATCCACATAGTCCAGCTTCAGTGTGCCAGTAATCTGAGGCAATCCCAAATGCTCAGCGATTTCCGGGCCAACCTGAGCGGTATCGCCATCAACTGCTTGCTTGCCGCAAAGAATCAAATCATAATCGCCAATCTTTTTAATAGCAGCAGCTAAGGTCAAGCTGGTTGCCAAGGTATCAGAGCCAGCCAAAGCACGGTCGCTAATTAAAGCAGCGTCATCCGCACCCATAGCCAGTGCTTCCTTCAGCACATCGGTAGCCTGAGGCAGGCCCATAGAAATACAGGTAACCTTACCACCAAACTTGTCCTTCATAATCAGGGCAGTTTCCAAAGCCTGCATATCGAAGGGGTTCATAATATTCTCCACGCCCTCGCGCAGCAGGGTGCGAGTTTCCGGATTGAATTTTACTTTTTCGGTATCCGGAGTTTGTTTAATACATACTATAATATTCATTTGCAGCCTCCTTGCAATTGTTATATACACATGACTCTATATATTGTATCATTTTTCAGTATAGACTTGCAAGTCTATTTCTACCATTCTTGCATAAACGTTGCATATTTAACAGTTTATTTAGCTCCATGTAGACTTTATTGGGCAAAGCCTAGCTAAAAAAGTACTCCAAAAATAGCTAGTGCTTTACACAAAGCAACCCTTTCCTAAAATCCTTTCCATGGCCTCCTTAAAGCCCTCTGCCCTGCTATCAACCCAATAGTTAGGCGAGGTTTTGACCATTTTACGGGAGCCCATAAGCTTAAGATAGACAACATCATTGCCGTGGAATTTTTGGAAGGCCTGCAAAAGCTCTCTTTGTACTAAAGGATTTTCCAAATAAGCCTCAATCTTTAGTCGCACGCTAGTGGGCTCTGCATTGCTTAATACGGCAATACTTTGAGCCACAATTTTACTTTCCCGCTCATCCACACTAAAATAGCCCTCGATAGCCACAATGTTATCCTCGTGAATTAGGCGCAAATACTGGTGATATACACGGCTAAACACAATTACATTGCAGCGACCAGTTAAGTCCTCCAGCGTCAAAAGCGCCATAGTGTCGCCCTTTTTCGTGTTTTTAATAGTGCAAGCAGAAATAATTCCGGCCACCTGCACATGCTGTCCATCCTTAATCGTTGTATCACCTACGAATTGATAGAGCGGCATATAACGCTGCAAAGCCTTTTCATAGGCACTAAGGGGATGCTCCGTTACGTAAAAGCCCAAAAGCTCCTTTTCGTTCTGTAAGATAACATCCTTGGGCAGCTCTGCAAGATCCGGCAGCTTAATTTCGGTAGCAGCCAAAGTGTCTTCCTCATCAAAAAGGCCTATCTGGCCGCAGGCTCTATCCCTTTGAGCGGCTGCACCCTGCTCCGCTGCCCTATCCATAATGCTGAGCAGCTGGGCACGCTTCGCCCCAAAGGAATCCATAGCGCCGCAACGGATGAGATGTTCTAAGGCGCGTTTATTGACTAAACGCATGCTTACACGATTGCAAAAATCTGCAAGGCTGCTAAATGGTCCTTCCTTAGCACGAGAATTGATAATTTCGTTGACAGCAGCCTCGCCCACGCTCTTGATGCCTGCCAAGCCAAAGCGAATAGCGCCCTTGCCGTGCACAGTAAATTGATTACCGCTCTCGTTCACATCCGGTGGTAAAATATCAATTTTATCATTGCGACAAACAGAGATATACCAGCTCAGCTTATCGCTATCGCCAATAACGCTGTTTAAGAATGCTGCCATAAACTGTGGCCGCCAGTGAGCCTTTAAATAAGCTGTCTGGTAAGCAACCAGAGCATAAGCGACGGAATGGGACTTATTAAAGCCATAGCCAGCGAAATGCTGCAACAGCGAGAAAATCTGTTCACTTAGCTTCTCGGCGATATTATGCTCCCGTTTAGCGCCCTCTACAAAATCCTGGCGCATACTCT
>CAMFET010000135.1 GCA_945949475.1 uncultured Phascolarctobacterium sp. | reverse complement strand
AACGAGGGCAACGAATACATTGATGCCTTTGCCGGCATTGCTGTAAACTCCTTGGGCTACAATCATCCTGTTTTGGTAAAAGCTATTGCCGACCAGGCTACCAAGGTTATGCATTGCTCCAACCTATATTATACCGAAATCCAAGCTAAGGCTTTGCGCTTAGTTGCCGAAGCCACTGGTATGGACCGCATTTTCTTCGCTAACTGCGGTGCCGAGGGCAATGAGGGTGCGATGAAGTTGGCGCGTAAGTATGGCGTGGCTAAGTCTCCCACCAAGTATAAAATTATTTCCGCAGATGAATCCTTCCACGGCCGCACCTTTGATACTTTGGCAGCAACCGGACATGACTATTATCACGTTGGCTATGGCCCGCTGAGCCCGGGCCACGTGCTGGTGCCCTATGCTGATATTAAGGCCTTGGAGGCTGTGATGGACGAGGATGTGTGCGCTGTACTCTTGGAGCCCATTCAGGGTGAGGGCGGTGTGCATGTGCCCAGTGATGAATATCTGCAGCAGGTACGCGCTCTGTGCGATAAATATGATGCACTGCTGATTTTTGACGAGGTACAAACTGGCGTGGCTCGTACCGGCAAATGGTTTGGTTATATGCATAGCGGTGTAAAGCCCGATGTATTGACCTTTGCTAAGGGCATTGGCGGCGGCTTTCCGGTAGCAGGCTTTGCTGTGCCCGAGCGCTTGGCGCGCGTGTTTAAGCCCGGCGACCACGGTGGCACCTTTGGCGGTAACCCGCTGGCTTGCGCTGCTGTGTATGCTACGTTGGCAACTATTAAGTCCGAGGGCTTGGTGGAGAAGGTTGCCCAAAAGGGTGAATATTTCATCGGCGAGCTGCAAAAGCTGCAGGCTAAATATCCTGCCTTGGTCAAGGAAGTGCGCGGTCGCGGCCTGATTTTGGGCATGGAGCTGACTAAGGAAGGACGACCCGTGGTAGAGCATTGCTTGGCTAATGGTGTAATCATTAATTGCACCGCTGGCAGCGTTATTCGCATCGTTCCGCCGTTGATTATTAGCAAGGAAGAAATTGATTTGGTAGTGGCTGCTTTGGATAAGGCCCTGGCAGCTATGTAAAAAGGGGATAAAAATGGGTTTAAGAAATAAGGATTTGCTTTCCATTCACGACTTGACTGTCGGTGAAGTGGCTACTATTTTGGATGTTGCTAAAAAATTAAAGCGTAAACAAAAGGCTGGCGAGCCCCATCAATATTTGAAGGGCAAGACCTTGGCTATGCTTTTCTCCAAGGCTTCCACTCGCACTAGAACCTCCTTTGAGGTTGGCTTTTGGCAGCTGGGCGGTCACCCGATTTATTTGAGTGATTCTGCTTCTCAAATTGGCCGTGGCGAGCCGATTCGTGATACTGCACGTGTGCTTTCCCGCATGGTTGATGGCATCATGATTCGCACCTTCTCCCACGAATCCGTAGTGGAGCTGGCTAAATATGCAAGTGTGCCGGTTATCAACGGCTTAACTGACCTCTTACATCCCTGCCAAGCTTTGACCGATATGTTCACCATCCAAGAAAAGATGGAGGTATTAAAAGGTCGTAAGCTGGTTTATGTAGGCGACGGCAATAACATGGCTCACTCCCTGATGTATGCCTGCGCTAAGGTTGGCATGAACATGGTGTGCGCTAGCCCCAAGGGCTATCAGCCGGACCCGAAGGTTTTGGCTGAGGCACAGGAGGATGCATCCCATACCGGCTGCACCATTACCGTGGAAGAGGACCTTTTCAAGGCTGCTAAGGGTGCCGATGTGCTCTATACTGATGTATGGACCAGTATGGGCGAGGAGGCTGAGCGCGATATTCGCTTTAAGGCTCTGCATAATTATCAAATTAATCAAGCGTTGCTGGATGTTGCTCGTCCGGAGTGTATCGTATTGCACTGCCTGCCTGCTCATCGTGGCGAAGAAATTACCGAGGATGTGTTGGAAGGACCGCACTCCGTGGTGTTTGACCAGGCTGAGAACCGCCTCCACGTACAAAAGGCCATTATGGCTCTCTTGATGAGTGACGAGGTACTGTAAAATAGAGAAAAATCCTGTATACATGAGTAAAAACTCTAGCATTATGCATAAAAAAGTGTTATAATACAGGAAGTTTGTAAGAATATACACTGCGAGCTTATATTATGCAGTTTTAGGAGGCTATTTGCAATGAAAAAAGAAGACATTAAAAAAGTAGTTCTGGCTTACTCCGGTGGCCTTGATACATCCGTAATCATTCCTTGGTTGAAGGAAAACTACAATGGCTGCGAGGTTATCGCTGCTTGTGCTGACCTGGGCCAAGGCGATGAGCTGGAACCCGTACATGACAAGGCTATCAAAACCGGTGCTAGCAAATGCTATATCCTGGATTTGAAGGAAGAGTTCATTAAAGATTATGTATGGCCCACCGTTAAGGCTGGCGCTGTTTATGAAAAGAAATACCTGCTGGGTACTTCCTTCGCTCGTCCGCTGATCGCTAAAAAACTTGTTGAAATCGCTGAAGCTGAAGGCGCTGACGCTATCGCTCACGGTGCTACCGGCAAGGGCAATGACCAAGTTCGTTTCGAGCTGTCTGTAAAAGCTTTGAACCCTGATCTGGCTATTATTGCTCCTTGGCGTGAATGGGAGCTGCGTTCTCGTGACCAAGAAATCGACTACGCTGCTGCTCACAACATTCCCATTCCTGTATCCCATGACCATGACTATTCCATGGACCGCAACATGTGGCATCTGTCCCATGAAGGCTCCGATCTGGAAGATCCCTGGAATGCACCGAAGGATGAGCTGTTCATCGTAACCAATATTCCTGAAAAGGCTCCCGATAAACCGGAATATGTTGAACTGGAATATGTAGAAGGCGTTCCCGTTTCTGTAAACGGCGAAAAGCTGAGCCCCGCTAAATTGGTAGAAAAACTGAATGAAATCGGCATTCGCAATGCTGTTGGTATCACCGATATGGTTGAAGACCGTCTGGTAGGCATGAAATCCCGTGGCGTTTATGAAAACCCCGCTGGCGCAATCATCTACTACGGCCACAATGATTTGGAAAACCTGTGCCTGGACCGTGCAACCCAATCCTTCAAGCAACAAGTATCCATCCGCTACTCTGAATTGGTTTATGATGGCATGTGGTTCAGCCCCCTGCGTGAGGCTCTGGATGGCTTCGTAAACGAAACCCAAAAGACTGTTACCGGTACTGTTCGCATGAAACTGTACAAGGGCAATATTTACAGCGCAGGCGTAAAATCCCCGTACTCCCTGTACAGCCAAGAATATGTAACCTTCGGCGAAGACGAGGTTTACAACCAAGCTGATGCCACCGGCTTCATCAACCTGTTCGGTCTGCCGCTGCAGGTTCGTGCTATGATGAAGAAAGGCACCTTGAAATAATGGCTAAGCTTTGGGGCGGCCGTTTTAGCAAGAATACCAATGAATTAGTGGACGCATTTAATGCGTCCATTGATTTTGATAAGCGTTTATATCACGAGGATATCCGTGGCAGCATGGCCCATGCGCGCATGCTGGCTAAATGTGGCATCATTCCGGCAGAGGACGGGGAGAAGATTATTGCCGGTCTGAAGGAAATCTTAGCTGATATTGAAGCTGGTAATTTTGAATTCAGTGTGGACCTGGAGGACATTCATATGAATGTCGAGGCTCGTCTGACCGAGCGCATCGGCAGCGCCGGTGCTCGACTGCACACAGCGCGTAGCCGCAACGATCAGGTTGCACTGGATATGCATATGTATATGAAGCGTGAGGTAACGGAGATTGCCGAGCTTTTGCTGCGCTTCGAGGAAGCACTGCTGAGCGTAGCGAAGCAGCATGAAAAGACCTTGATGCCCGGCTACACCCATCT
>CAMFET010000134.1 GCA_945949475.1 uncultured Phascolarctobacterium sp. | reverse complement strand
AAAAAAGGATTTTTCTGCATAGCGTAGAATAAAATAAATTAAGAGTATTCGTAAAAATAGTCACTCAAAGGAGGCATATGCATGAAAATCACATTCTTAGGCGCTGCTCGCACCGTCACCGGCTCCTGCTACCTAATAGAAGTAGGCACAAAAAAGATGCTAGTAGACTGTGGCATGTTCCAGGGCTCCAAGCTCGTCAAAGCATTCAACGAAAAAGAATTCCTCTTTAACCCCGGAGATATCGATGCAGTAGTGCTCACTCACGCTCACGTTGACCACAGCGGCCTACTGCCCAAGCTGGTGAAGGAGGGCTTTTGCGGTCCTATCTACTGCACCAAATCGACCGAAGAGCTGTGCAGCATTCTCTTGCCGGACAGCGCTCATATTCAAGAAAGTGATGCGGAATTTGCTAACCGCAAGGGCATGCGTGCCGGCAAAAAATTTGTGGAGCCACTGTTCACCATTGATGATGCCAATAGAGCCTTAAAGCTCTTTAGAGTAAAGGAATTCGGCAAAGAATTTACTGTTATCCCCGGTGTACGCGTTATTTTGCGTGTCGCAGGTCATATTTTAGGCTCCTCCTTTATTGAAATGACCGTTACTGAGGGCGAAAAGCAAACTCGCCTCATTTTCACCGGTGATATTGGCCAGCCCAATCAGCCCATTATTGATGACCCCTCCAAGCTGCCACCAGCAGATTTCGTTGTAACCGAATCAACCTATGGCAATCGTGTGCACGAGGCCTATGACAAGGAAGGTGAGCTCGCCACCATTGTGAACGACACCGTGGAGCGGGGCGGAAATCTCATTATACCTGCCTTCGCTGTAGGGCGTACTCAGGTGCTGCTATATTATTTCCAAAAGCTTATTAGCGAGGGCAAGATGCCAGAGGTACCTATTTATGTGGATAGCCCCATGGCCAATCGTGCCACTGCCATCACATTAACTAATCCAGAAGAATATGACGAGGAGGCGAGGGCACTCTACGAGATGCAGGGACGCCGCCTTGTTGCCATGCACAACCTGCGCTTTACCGCCACCGCCCAGGAATCCATGGCTATTAACGACACTCCCGGTCCCAAGATTATCCTCTCTGCTAGCGGCATGGCCGATGCGGGCCGTATTTTACATCATTTAAAGCACAATCTATGGCGCAAGGAATGCAGCGTAGTTTTCGCTGGCTTCCAGGCAGAGGGCTCGCTGGGTCGCCAGATTATCGATGGCGCTAAAAAAGTAAAGATTATGGGTGAAACCATCAGTGTTTGCGCCAAGATATACAATATGAAGGGATTTTCCGCTCATGCTGATAAGGAGCAGCTTATGGCTTGGTACAGCGGCATGCAGACCACGCCCAAGGCCTTTTTTGTAACCCATGGTGAAATTGATGCTTCTCTGGCCTTGGCCGACGAGCTGGGCCGCAAGCTGGGCACTGCTACCTATGTGCCTCACTTTGGTGATACTATAGAAATAACTGGCACAGAATGGCAAGTACAGTCTTCCGAGATCCTACAGGCTGAGCCTGCTGCCTTGGAGCTCAAGGGCTATCTGCAGAACATGGAAAGAGATTACCTTTTGCAGCGTAGCAAAATCGAGCAAATTGTTACTCGCGATGCCTCGAAGGTGGATCTGGTACGCAAGAAGATGGAAAAGCTGCGTAAGTATATGGAGGATTTGCTGAAGGATATTTAAGTAGGGCGAGCTTGCTTATACCCATTGGACAGTGCTCACGGAAGATGGAAAGCAAAAGCGCTGTACGCTTGTAGTGCACACAATCCTCTCGTGGTGATACCTGTGTAAAATCTTGTAAAAAAATAAGAAAAAATTACACAAAAAAGCTTGACAGATACAAAGTGTGTTGTTATACTATCTATAATTTACACCGAAGTGAATTACACATTATCCATCGGCTGTGAACAGGAATAAAATAACAACAGGCTTTAGAGAGTCAGCGGTTGGTGCAAGCTGACGGAATGAAGTTATTTTTCTCACCTGGGAGCCCTTGCTTCGAGTTCGAGATGATGTAGGAGCAAGCGTCAGCTGCGTTAAAGCTCAAGAGTATAATGTAGGGTGGTACCGCGTATCAACGCCCCTACCGGCAGTGCCGGTAGGGGCTTTTCTTATGCTAGAGGAGGAATTAACGAATGCTTAATCCTGGTAAAAAATTGCGCGAGCGACTAGCTCGTCCGGACATACTGGTGCTGCCCGGAGTATATGATGCATTATCAGCCAAGGTGGCTGTGCAGGCTGGCTTTGATGGCTTGGTTATGGGTGGCTATGCAGTGGCCGCTTCTCGTTTAGCAGAGCCCGATGTGGGCTATCTTTCCATGACGGAGATGGCCGAGGCGCTGCGTGTCATTACTAGAGCAGTGGATGTGCCCGTGTTAGCTGATGGCGACACCGGCTATGGAAATGCCTTAAGCGTGCAGCGCACCTTAAGAGAATATGAGCATGCTGGTGCTGCAGGTGTGCTGTTTGAGGACCAGGTGTGGCCCAAGCGTTGCGGTCATATGGCTGGCAAGCAGGTTATTGAGGCCGAGGAGCATGCGCGCAAGCTGCGTGCTGCTGCAGATGCTAAAACTAATCCTGATACACTGCTCATCGCCCGCACCGACTCCCGTGCTGTGTATGGACTTGATGCTGCTATTGAGCGCGGCAAGCTGTACTTAGACAGCGGTGCCGACGCACTTTTCATCGAAGCACCCCAAAACGAATGGGAGCTAGAGGAAATTGCTAAGGCTTTCCCCAACAACATCCTCATCGCCAATATGATTGAGGGTGGTCGTACTCCTAATTTGACCAGCAAGGATTTGGAGAACTTGGGCTTTGATATCGTCTTCTGGCCCTGTACTCTGGTTTATACCGTTACCAAGGCCTTGGGCGATGTGCTCAGAGCATTGCGTGACGAAGGCACTACCAATAATGTGCATGATAAAATGCTCAGCTTCAGTCAATTTAACAGCTTCATTGGTTTAGATGACTATAATGAGCTGGATAAAAAATATAAATAAAATTAGCTTAAAATCAAAAAATAAGCAAAGCTGCTTATGAAGAAAGGAAGTTGTATTTATGAAAATCTCTAAGAAATTTACTGCTGTTGCTTTAATTGCTGCTATGGCTCTCATCGCTGGCTGCGGTGGTGGCGAAAAGAAGGCTGCTCCGGCAGGTGGTGAAAAGAAGGTTACCCTGAAATTAGCTGCTCAATTGCCTGCTTCCCACTGGCTGGTTAAAAATATGGATAGCCTGAAGACCAAGGTTGCTGCTAAAACCAACAATACTGTAGATATCCAAATTTCTGCAGCTGGTGCAACCTTTAAAGATAAAAACATGAATGATGCTATCGTATCCGGCGCATTGGATATGGGCCTGAACACTGTTGGCCGTTGGGCTCAAGTTATTCCGGCTATGAACGTATTTGACGTTCCCTTCCTGTTCCCCTCCTATGAGCAAATCGACAAGGCTATCGATGGCGGCGTTGGCAAGATGCTGGGCGACGAGCTGCAAAAGAAGGGCGTTCGTCCTTTGATTTGGGCTGACTATGGCTTCGTACAATTCGCTAATAACAAAAAGCTCTGCAAGACTCCTGCTGATTTCGAAGGCATGAAGATTCGCGGCTATTCCAAATACTCCTCCGAGACCATCAAGGCTATTGGCGCTTCCTCCACTACCATGAGCTCCGGTGAAGTTTACATGGCTATTAAAAACGGTACTCTGGACGGACAAATCTCCGGTACTCCTGCTATGATCAGCCGCAAAATGTACGAGGTTCATAAATATTTGACCATCACCAATAACGCTTCTCCTGAATTTATCGTTGCTATGAACGAAAAATCCTTCCAAAAGCTGAGCGCAAATCAACAAAAGG
>CAMFET010000133.1 GCA_945949475.1 uncultured Phascolarctobacterium sp. | reverse complement strand
GCTAAGAAGGAAAAACCGCCTAAAAAAGCTCCGGAGGAGCAGGCGGCGAAGCAGGAGGCAGAGCAAGTCGAAGCTACAAAGGCTGAGCCCAGCCTACTAGAAAAAGCTGTTAAATGGCTTAGCGACAAATAAGATTAAAAGCACTGTAATCATAACTAAAGCTATGACTACAGTGCTTTTACTTATCTGCCCCTCTGTAAGGCCTCTTGTAATACACGCTTCAACGATTCCACATCGAAGGGCTTGTTCAGCATGCCATTCATGCCCGCCTCCAGCACTTCCTTCTTTGTTTCCGCCAAGGCATTAGCCGTGAGAGCAATAATAACCGTCTGCCCTATCTCCTTATCAGGCAATCGACGTATCATACGCGCCGCTTCAAGGCCATCTAATACCGGCATCATCAAATCCATCAGCACGAAATCAATACTTCCCGGCTGAGCATGGGCCATATAATCCACGGCCTCCTGACCATTGACGCAGCAGGTAACCTCGGCCCCTGCCTTTTCCAGCATCATCTGAGCGATCTCACGATTCAACTCCACGTCATCCACCAAGAGCACATGCTTACCCTCTAGCTTCTCCTCTGCCACAGCCACCTCTTTGGTCGCCTCAGCTTCCTCAGCCAGCTTAAAGCTTAGGTCAACGTAAATAACCGTTCCCTTGTTGACCTCGCTTTCCACGGTGATTTTACCGCCTAGCAAATCCACAATGCTCTTAGCAATGGTCATACCAAGACCCGTGCCCTGAATGCCGCTGGTCGTGGTATCCCTCTCCCTGCTGAAGGGCTCAAATAAATGCTCCATAAACTCCTTGCTCATGCCAATACCATTATCGGCAATTTGGAAGCGATATAAGGCCTGCCCATCCACGGCGACACCCTTTTGCTCCCCACGCAAATGGACGATACCACCATTATTAGTATACTTAATAGAATTGCTAAGGAAGTTTAACAAAACACGCTGTAACAAAATTGGGTCACTCAAAACCCTGCTATGAGCCACTCTACTAATATCTAAAAGCAGCTGTATCTCCTTTTGCTTAGCTGCGGGCAGCAGCATTTCGTGAATACTCTTGAGTAATTCCACCAAATCACAGGGGGACTCATGCACTGCCAGCTTGCCATTTTCAATGCTGCTCATATCCAGCACATCATTAATCAGGGACAATAGATTCTTGCCGGAAAAAATAATCTTTTCCAAATATCGTTTGGTTACAGGATTAACAGCCTGCTCCAGAGCCAGCTTAGCAAAGCCCATAATAGCGTTCATAGGCGTGCGAATATCATGGGAAACGCTGTTGAGAAACACAGTTTTAGCTTTATTACTAGCCTCAGCCTGCTCCAAAGCACGGCTCAACAGCTTCTGCTGCTCCTCCAGCTGCTCGTTTTTCTTGCTCACGATTTCCATATTTTTCTCGCGAATGTGCAGCAGGGTGATCAAGAAAATAATGCCCACTATGACGAAGACAATGGTCCCCACCGCCCAAGGATTACTCAAAATTTCATCCATTAGAGACGGCTTGGACTGAACCGCGGCATAGCCACCCATGAGCTGCTCCAGGAAATCGCCTCTAACGCTAACAACAGCCTTATTGATGATGGAGCCCAGCTCGCGACTTTCATTAGCATTGATACCGATGCAATACTCTAGCTTCACTGAAGGCACAATGGCCATTACCAGCTGCTGGGTCGCATCCCTGCCCACCACATCCTGCGCTTGAAAAGCGAACATATAGGTAGCGTCATACTTGCCGGAAAGGACTCCTTGCACGCATTCGTCAAAGGAATCCAGCCTATGGATTACCGCATCCTGAGGCAAAAAATCCGGAAAACCCCCAAATTCATTGGCTGATTTTACTAAGGCCAAGCGCTTAGGCGCCTTAGTATTGCCCCGCAGCTTAACCGAAAAAAGCGTTGTGCTTGTAAGAGGCTCCGACAGCCTATAGCCCATCCTTTCGGCGTGATAATTATCCAGCGGCAAATCAAGCACTAGGTCAGCCTGCTGCTTACGCAGCGCCTCTAGATACGCCCTTCTACTGCCCACGGGAATATACTCATACTTAATGCCACTGCGACGAGCGATTTCCTGCATCAGCTGAGGAAAGATACCTTTGAATTGACCATTCTCCAAATAAGAATAGGGTCTACGGTCAGGATTGACCAAAACCCGGAACCTGCGGTCCGCCGCATTAGTCAATTCCCGATAGGCAAACTCATCATGAGCTAACGGCAGAATATGCCCCTTGCGGGGAGTATAGTATTTAGCATATAAATCCTGCCGCCACATGGGATTAATGTAATCCATCTTATGAATGGCCTGATTAATTTCCTGCAACAGACCCTCGTTGCCTTTTTTAACAATGGCATAAAGATACTCGGAATCATATTGGTCCAGTACCCGCTCCCTGTGCATAAAGCGCATACTAGTTGTCAAAACCGCATCCACAGCCTTCTGCGCTCGCAGGGCATCCAGCAGCTCCGGCATATGCTCATAATAGTGTATGCTGTAATCAAAGCCCTTTTCCCTAGCAAACTCCGCAAAATTAATATTTACGATGCTGCCCTTGAGGGCGCCAATGCGTATACCGTGGTAGGTGCTATAATTGCCCGAGGTATAACGAATATCATCCTCCCTCACCACTAATACGGAAGAGCTACGACCGATGGGACTACTACTATAATCGAACTTGTCTAATCTATCGTCACGCATGCGTACACCAGTTATCATATCGATGTCGCCCCGTTCCAGCATAGCAAAGCCATCGTTCCATTGTTTTTCGTAGCCAATATATTCACAGCGCCAATTATTATAGAGCTTTAAGCGCTGTATTAAATCGTAGCCATAGCCCGACAAATGGCCGTCAGCTTCTAACTCGTGGTAGCCCGGTAAATAAAAATAGCCCACTCTTACCCTTTTATTTTCCACTGCCTCGGCAGAGCTTAAGCATACACCAACAAGAAGGCACAATACCAGTGCCATTCCTAGTAGCATTCTTAAGCCTTTTTGCAAAATTCCCATAGCCTTTTCCATGCTCATACCCTCTTAATACTATAGTAGCATTAAATACTTTTAGTAAACACTTTTCCTATATATCTATAGTTTAACTACTTACTATGCTTTTGGCAAGTAATACTTATGAAAAACTTCCCAGCCTTATCCCTAGCTACCTATTCAATGCCCATATTATTTTGGCTTCTACTTACTAAATTTGTGCCTTGTAAGGCTTTTCAGAATCCTTTTTTCTTGTTACAATATAATTAATAATATACAAGGGAGGTTTATTTATGAAAAAATTTATCCTGTGCGTTTTATGTCTTTTAGTATGCTCTGTTTGCGTCGCTGCTGCCCCAGCTCAAAAGGCAGTTTTTTGGTACCAAGTTCCTGATGTAATTTTAGAAGTGCAAAACCCTGAAAATGACGTTGAAAAAGGCAGAGTAGAATTTGAAGCCTTTCTTAAGGAAAAATATGGCAAACGCTTCAATATTCAAATTTTAAAGCGGGCCCCGGAAAAGGAGCTTACTACCGCAGATGTAACCCTAGTTACTCGTCCCAATTATTTGCCCGTAATCGTTAAGCTTGATTTGGCTGGTGTGGGCACCGGTGAAAAGCTCGTGGGCAAGTACGCTACCGTGAAGGTTGCTTTGAAGGAAAGTATTGTTGCTGACGGCAAGTTCTATAGCTATGATTATGGCGTGAAGGAGTACGATAGCAGCATGCTGCGCGTGGCTGGTTATGTGGTAGCTAGCGAAGACGACCCTCGCATCAATACGAAAAACGCTGTCAATGACTGTATTATTGAGGCTTGCACCCTGAACGAAAAGGTTAACCGCTACGCTGACCCCGCTTCCTACGCTAAGGAACAGGCTCGCTACAAGGGCGAATTCAACAAGCTGTAAACAATATGAACAAGAACATTTTACTTTATCAAGCCATGCTACAGCATTTCGCTGGTGACCCACGCCGCTGCC
>CAMFET010000132.1 GCA_945949475.1 uncultured Phascolarctobacterium sp. | reverse complement strand
AGGCAATCGATAAACTCCTGCCCCTCACTGTCAGAGATAATCCACCCCTCAGCCTTAGCTTCCACACTATCCAAGCCCATGAAGCGAAACAGCTTAGCCTGAGCCGGATTAATATACTTTTCATACTTAGCGATTGTTTCATCCACATAAGTTGACATTTTTCTAACCTCTTTTTATATGAATTAATATAAAAGCTTATTTACAGGCACAAAGGTAATGCCGCTCTTTTTAAATTCCTCTGCATAAAGCTGCCAGCACTTAGCCGTATTAGGGCGCGCATGACAAATGGCAATTGCACTGCCATTTTTCTCGGCCATAGCAAAGGCCTTGTACACCTGCTGACGAATATCCTCCACATTACTGCTGTTATCGAGGAAAATGTCGTTGCGAGCGGTGGCTACGCCCATTTGCTTGGCCATATCGCGTGCTATAGAGGCAGAATTAGTTCTGCTATCCACGAAAAAGATATTTTCGTTCTTCAGCACCTGCAGCACCGCCTTCATAGTAGCTTTATCAGCCGTGGCCTTAGAGCCCTGATGGTTGTTGACGCCTACCACGCCCGGCAGGCTGTTTAAATGCTTGCGCACCAAGGCCTGTTGCGTGCTGGCGCTGGTGCCAGTCATCACAGTGCGGCTCCCCTCGCTCATCGCATTGCGGCTTAAGGGCTCCATGGGCAGATGCAGCATGGGAACCTTACCCCTACTCTTAACAATCTCAAGCACGTCACTGGAAAACTCTTTGTTCGGCAAAATAGCATAGCTAAAGGGCAAGCCAGTGTTGAGCAAAGTGCGCACAGTGCTCATATCAGCACCGCAATCATCTATAATAACAGCTAATTTACCTTGGTACTGCCTCACCTCAGGAGCAGGCTCCTCAGGCAGATTTTTGACATCCTTATCCTTTTTCGTCAAATTACCATTATGGAAAAAGACGATGGTATCGGTCATAAAGCTTTTGCTACCCGAGCCAGCCTTCACGCTAATGCCCACCTGAGCTTTAAAGGCATCCCATTTTTTATATTTGGTCATGCTGCCCGAGATATAGGTTAAGCCTGCTGCCTCTACCTTATTCTTAAGCCATTCGCCAGCGCCGGTCACACTAGTGCTATTGGGCACGCCCACCGCCAAATTACGCTGGTTGATTTGTACCTTTGCGCCCGACTCTTCAACCTCCACATTCTTTTTGCCGTGGTCGTTTTCAATCAGCTGCCAATTATCCTTTTGCAAAAGGATATTATCCACCAAGCGCTGCGCTTCGATGGACTCATCTAATAGATTAACCTCCTTGGCAGGAGCATTGCCCTTGCTATCGCCCACATCCTTTTTGCTGCGGTCGTTGGCATAAAACATGCCGCAAGCCACTGCCAAGATGGCAATGATGCCGATTAAGGCCAGGATAATATATTTTCCACCGGAGGAACTTTTCTTTCTTCTTGTTGCCATAAATACAACTCCCTTCTCTTGCAGCTAGGCACGGGGGTGAGTTTTATCATAAATCTCACGCAAACGCTCCACATCCACATGCGTATAAATTTGCGTGGTAGATATATCTGCATGACCCAAAAGCTCCTGTACAACCCTTAAATCCGTGCCATTGTTTAAAAGATGGGTAGCAAAGGAATGGCGCAGCATATGCGGGGTAACTCTTTTTTTAATGCCAGCGCTTTTGGCATATTCATTAATCAGCTCATTGACACGCTGCCGCGTCATAGGTCCGCCCCAATCAGTCACAAAAAGCTCCTCCACCGCTGCGGCCGCCTTATTATCATCAGCATGCAGCAGCTGGGGACGCACAAAGCTAATATAATGCTCCAAATATTGAATTGCCTTGCGGCCGAGGGGAATCATGCGCTCCTTAGCGCCCTTGCCACGGGCAATAACGTATTCTCTTTTAAGGTCCACTTTTTTTAATAAAAGCTTGACCGTTTCCGAAACGCGCATACCAGTGGCATACATCGTCTCTAATAAAGCCTTATCCCGATATCCTGTTAAGGTTCCCAAATTGGGCTGGTCTAAAATAGCTTCCATTTCCTCAATGCTCAAAAATTTAGGCAAATGTTGGCTTTTAGCCGAGGCCTCCAGTGCTTCCGCAGGGCTTTGCTCAAGGTAGCCCTCATTTACTAAAAAGCTATAAAAGGCTTTGATGGCCGCCAATTTGCGGGCTAGGGTTGCCGGCTTGCGCCCCTCCTGCTTTAATTTGGCAAGATAATCGCGCAGCTGCAGCTTATTTACGGACAAAAGCTCATCATAATTATCGCCCTTAAGCCCCAAAGCCTTTTGCAGCAGCCGCAAATCGCGACAGTAGGCAGCACGTGTGTTCACCGATACGCCCTGCTCAACTAATAAATAATCCTCAAATAATTGTTGGTAATCGGCCATAGCCACATCCCACTCCAAAAAGAAAAACAACGCCGGAGCGCCGTTTTTCTATCGTCATCAAAATAAAATCGTTTCGAAGCTATTAGCTACGAGTAAGCGCCGGCATATGGAAAATACTTCTAGAGGCGCTGACAAAGCAGCTGATGCTTTATGGGCGATTTTTAATCTTTTTTCTCAGGTTGCATAATTGTGATGTTGGTAGCCGGTGAAATGGTAGAAATAGCATGCTTATAAACCAGCTGCTGTTTACCCTCGTTTTCAATAATCACCGTAAAATTGTCAAAGCCACGCACCAAGCCGCGAATCTGGAAGCCATTCATCAAATAAATAATTACGCCTAGATTTTCTTTGCGAACATGGTTCAAAAAGCTATCCTGTAAATTCATTGCGGGTTTTGCACAGTTCATCATGATTAATCCCCTCCAATCTATATCTATAGTATAATTTTACAACGAAAAACCTTTTTCTACAAGTATTTCACAAATTCTTCCCACTACGTTTGCATAATTTGGCTGTTTTTCTAGCTGCAGCCACTTAATGTAGGGCATTTTTTTATACCAGGTTATTTGCCGCTTGGCAAAATTGCGCGTGGCCTGCTTCAGCTTATCCACGGCCTCATCATAAGGCAGGCTACCATTTAGGTACCACACCATTTGTCGATAGCCAATGCTTTGCATGCTTTGGCAGTCGGGGCTCACACCGCGTGCTAACAGGCTACGCACCTCCTGCTCCAGGCCCTGCTCCAGCATGATATCAACTCGCTTATTAATGCGCTCGTATAAAGCACTACGCTCCATCTCGAGGCCAATGACCAGCGCATCGTAGGGACTTTCGCTAGCAGTGTACTGATTCACCTGCTCGCCGCTCAGCGCCGCCTCAAGAGCACGCACTACCCGACGCACATTGTTAGGATGAATGCGCTCGGCAGCAGCAGCATCCAGCGCAGCCAAACGAGCGTGCAAGGCTGCTGCGCCCTGCTGCTCAGCCTCGCGCGTAAGCTGGGCCCGCAGCTCGCTATCCTCGCTGACGCTGTTGAAGGCATAATCCTCGAGCAAGGCCTTGATATATAGGCCCGTACCACCGGCGATAATGGGTAAATGCCCCCGCGCATTAATTTCAGTAATCAAGCGCTGAGCCTGCTCCTTAAAATCGACCACGCTAAAGCTAGCCTCCGGCGGCAGTATATTCACCAAATGGTGGGGCACAGCAGCCAGCTCCTCAGCCGTGGGCTTGGCTGTGCCAATATTCATGTCGCGGTACACCAGCATGGAGTCACCGGAAATAATTTCGCCATGAAAGCTTTTGGCAAGCTCGATTGCGCAGTGGCTTTTACCCGTGGCCGTCGGCCCCAGGATAACCACAACCTTTTCCTTTTGCTTTTGCTCCTTTGCCACTGCTACCTCCTGATAATGCCAAATTTGATACGACTATATTTTCCGCCCACATATTCCGTGCAGCCGTATTCGGCTAACAAATACTCACTGCGCTCCTTGATGACCACGCGTGGTGCCACCTGTAAAGCCAGCTCCACGGTGGACTTGGCCAAGGGCTCCTCTAGCGCGAGCGGGCGCAGCGCCTCCATGGCCTTGGAGCCCTGCACAGGATGGCGAAACATCG
>CAMFET010000131.1 GCA_945949475.1 uncultured Phascolarctobacterium sp. | reverse complement strand
AGTACAAGCTCAAAGCCAAAATAGATAATGCTGTCAAAGCAAAATGTGGGCCTGGTCATAACGGAAGGATTGAGTGAGCTTATTAACTTTAGGGGGAATGTACAACAGGAGTAAGGATATTACGGCGGTGGGCAAGATTGCCGCTTCCTACGGTTATAATTATGTGGAAGCTTATATCGATGTTTTTGTAGTATACATCATCGTCTGCACATTGGCTCAAATTGGCTTTCAGCTATGTGAAAAGCATTTCGGACGCTACCGTCAAAGCGCCCAGTCCGTTGGGAAATAAAAGAGCATGTTAGGCTTTAGACCATTCATACTTTACTGTATGAGTGGTCTATTTTTATATAGTAGTATAATGGTTAACTCACGGTACTTTTGCATTGTTTTGCTTGCTTTAGTAAGCTACTGAATCTATAATATAAACATAAATGCATTAGGCAAAGTATGTGCGGGAGGAAAAGTATATGAAAATCAATACAGTGGCCATTGTGGGGATGGGCGCTTTGGGATTGCTTTACGGCGAGCAGCTGAATAGGGTTTTGCCAGCTGGCGCAGTACGCTTTGTGATGGATGAGGGGCGTTTGGCTCGCCATCAAAACGATAAATACGAGGTCAATGGTGTGGAGCAAAGCTTCACTTTGCAAAGCTCCGCTACTGCCAAGCCCGTGGATTTGGTTATTGTAGCTACGAAATTTAGTGGTTTGCAAGAGGCACTGAAGGAAATGCAAGGCTTGGTCGGTCCTGAAACCATCATTTTCTCCGTGCTCAATGGTATTAGCAGTGAAGAATTTATAAAAGAGCGCTATGGTGATAATAATTTGCTTTATTGCGTGGCCTTAGGCATGGATGCAGTGCGAGAGGGTACTAGCCTTACCTACCAGCACAAGGGCGTTTTAAAGCTGGGCATTTTAGAGAAAAAGCAGCGTCCGGCCTTGGCTGCTGTCATGGCTCTTTTGGAAAAGGCAGGCATTCAATATATTATTGAAGAGGATATTCAGCATGCACTGTGGGCTAAGCTGCTTTTGAACGTAGGGATTAACCAAACCTGCATGGTGTATGCAACCAATTATGGAGGAGCTTTTACTAACGAGCACGCTCGCGAGGATATGTTTGCTGCCATGCATGAGGGAATCGCCGTGGCTCAAAAGGAAGGCATCAACTTAACCGAAGATGATTTTGAAGGCTGCGTGAAGGTGCTCAAGGGCCTTGCTCCTGAGGGTTTGCCTTCGATGCGTCAGGATGCTTTGGCAAAGCGTAGGTCTGAGGTTGAGCTTTTTGCAGGCACTATTATTCGCTTGGGTGCAAAGCATAATGTGGCCGTGCCTGTAAACCAACGCTATTATGATATCATCAAGGCTATGGAAGCAAAGTACTAAAACGGACTGCTGAGGAAACCTATAAAATACATAGAGATGATTCATATTGCGAAACGCAACAGGAACAAATGTTTATACAAAAATAGGAGGCAAATGATGATTTGTGAAATAGTGCGAGATGAAAGCTTTTTGGCCCAAAAGAGTGCGGAGGCCAGCTTTTTAGATATACCTATTGCCCAAAACCTGCTGGACACCTTGGCTGCCTATGCCGATAGCTGTGTAGGCCTTGCTGCTAATATGATTGGCGTACACAAGCGCATTATCGCAGTTAATATGGGTCCTATTAATGTGGCCATGCTCAATCCGGCAATCGTGAAAAAGTCAGGTAAATATATGACGGAGGAGGGCTGCCTTTCCCTCAATGGGGTGCGCCCTACCGCTCGCTATAAAAAGATTACGGTGGAGTTTTATGATATGCAGTTTAAAAAGCAACGCCAAAGCTTTGAAGGTTGGACAGCTCAGATTATTCAGCACGAGCTTGACCATTGTGATGGGATTATAATTTAAGATATTTATAACGAAGATAACGAACATAACGAAAGCCCTGCCTCTTTGCGAAGCAGGGCTTGTTATTTTTAGTTCAAAGCTATGGGAGTGCTGGTCCATAATTCGCTTACCACAGACCGAGCATGTTTTGCATGATAAGGCTTACCACAGTAATGCCAACCCAGCAGCAGAAGCCCATGAGGATGGGTTTGCCACCGGTTTTTATGAGCTTGACAATGTTGGTGTTAAGACCAATGGCACACATGGATAGGACAATGAAGAATTTGCTGAGAGTCTTCAAGGGGTTGAAGGCTTCAATGGCTACACCCATATTGAGAGCGATGGTAGTGATTACAGAAGCCAACACAAAGTAAATAATAAAGAAGGGGAAAACGCTTTTGATGCTGTAGCCTTTGCCAGCATCACCTGCAGCATTCTTGGCATTTTTGGTAGTCAAATAGGCCAAAACCATGGTGATGGGGATGATGGCCAAGGTACGTGTGAGTTTGACCGTGACGGCCTTATCCAGTGTGGCAGAGCCCAAATTGTGCATGGAGTCCCAAGTAGCTGCGCAAGCTGTTACCGAGGAGGTGTCGTTAACGGCGGTGCCGGCAAAAATACCGAAGGCTTCGCCGCTGCCGGTGGAAAAGCCTACCAGCATGCCCAGCGTGGGGAAGACCAGCGCTGCTACCATGTTAAAGAAGAAGATTACCGAGATGGATTGAGCCACCTCTTCATCATCTGCCTTGATGACGGGAGCCGTTGCAGCAATAGCAGAGCCGCCGCAAATGGAGGAGCCTACGCCCACCAAGGTAGAAATTTTCGTAGGCATGCCCATCCAATGATGCATAGCCCAAGCGATCACAAGGGATGTCGCAATAGTGCTAATGATAATAGGCAGGGATTGCACGCCGGTTTGCAACACGACAGTGAGGTTTAAACCGAAGCCGAGCAAAATAACGGCATATTGTAGAATCTTTTTGGAAACATAGTTGATGCCCGCTTGCAGATTGGTTTTATCATGGATGAATAAGGTCACAATCATACCGGCGATGATGGCAAAAACAGGACCGCCGATCAAGGGGAAGCTTTTACCAAGAAACCAGCAGGGGGTGGAGATGATGAGGCAGAGCAGCATGCCCTTCCAGTTTTTTTCTATAAATTGCATTGTAGGGAACCTCTTTTCTTCGAATAAGATTATTTTATGATAGCATATTATGCGCTGAGCCGCAATATTTTAGGCAAAAAACATTGCTATTTATTATATGGGAGACAGCCACATGTGGTATAATAAGCACAGGAGAAATTAGAATAGGGAGGATTACCATGAAGATAATAATTTCGCCTGCCAAGCAAATGCAGGTGGATATAGAAGCCTTTCCCTGCACTCGGCCACAGTTTTTGCAGCAGACCAAGGAAATCCTAGCACAGCTGCAGAGTATGAGCATGCATGAATTACAACAGCTATGGTGCTGTAACAATTCGCTGACAGAGCAAAATTTTGCCCGCATTCGTAATATGAATTTGGAGCATAATTTGACGCCGGCAGTTTTGGCTTATGTGGGTTTGCAGTATACTCATATGGGGCCACGAGTGTTGGAGGCAGAGGCATGGGAATATTTATGCCAAAGCTTACGTATAGTATCAGGCTTTTATGGTTTGCTGCGTGCTAGTGATGGGGTGACACCCTATCGCTTGGAAATGCAGGCTAAGCTGGCGCTGGCTGGGAAGAAAAATATATATCAATATTGGGGCTCCAGCCTAGCAAAAGCTTTGCTAAAGGAGGATAAGGTGATTCTAAACCTAGCCTCCAAGGAATATAGCAAGGCTATTGAGCCCTACCTAGGGGATGATGCGCGCTTTATAAGCTGTGTTTTTGGTTGCAGTGATAAAAAGGGCGGCTACAAGGTGAAGGCTACTGAAGCCAAAATGGCGCGGGGGAGCATGGTGCGCTGGTGTGCGGAGCACAACGCCCAAAGACCGGAGGATGTGCAGAGCTTCGACATTTTTGGGTACGAATATAAGCCAGAGCTATCTAGTGCGCAGGAATATGTATTTATAAAGTAGGCTGGTCTTATTGCTTAACATGCAGATTGGCATATCAGGCAGTATAATACAAATCTCTGTCTGCATGTCATTAT
>CAMFET010000130.1 GCA_945949475.1 uncultured Phascolarctobacterium sp. | reverse complement strand
ATTCCATCACTTTATTATAATACAGCTTATGGTTTTTGTCCACGATAACCGTTAAATATTTAACAAAAATTGTATACGAACTTCTTTTTACTTCGAACTAAACATAACCTTCAGCGCAAACCTAGGCAGGGCCATCATCCTCATAAAGCGGCTGGGCTGCTTGTACAAGCGAAAAGCCCACTCTAAGGATGCATCCTGCATCCACTTGGGTGCCCGCTCCATTTTGCCTGCCAGCACATCAAAGCTACCCCCTATGCCCATTAAAATGCGAGGCTTGAGCTCTTGTCTATGTGCCAAAATCCACTTTTCTTGCTTTGGCGCACCTAAAGCCACAAAAAGCATTTCGGCACCAGAATTGTTGATTTCTTCGATAATTCTAGGGACATCGGCGTCAGTGAAATAGCCATTGTGGCAGCCTACGATATTAACACCGGGATACAGCTCCTCACTCTTCGCCTTAGCAGCCTCTGCTACACCTGGCGAGCCACCAAAGAAATAGGCTTTATAACCCTTTTTAGCTGACAAAGCCAATAATTGATTGTACAAATCAAAGCCTGCCACGCGCTCCGGCACCTTATAGCCCAAATGGCGTCCAGCCCACACAGCACCAGCACCATCAGGAAGCACCAGCTCCGCCTCGTGACTAATGATCTGGTTATAGCCTGCGTCCTCCTGACACATCATGATAATTTCTGCATTAGCTGTGACTACAAAGGTTTGCATATCAGCTTGCATACGCTCCTCTAAAGCAGTTACAGCCTCTTGCATAGTCATTGGGTGCACAGGTACACCCAAAATTTTTATTGGCTCTATCATCTTCTAGCCTCACTTTAAAAAAATCTCATACTATAAATTATTGGATATATGCCTTCAAGATATTGCTTTGCTTATCCAAGCATAGGTATTTATAAACAGGACGCCCAACTGAGCCTCGATGTAAATCCAGCTTCAATAAATGGAGTGATTTTAAAAACTCCAAATATTTACGAATGGATACCCTGGAAATCCCCACCTTACCGGCGACCTCCTCGGTGGTAAACATACCCTCAATTTCGCAAATGCAGGACCAAACAGTGGATAGAGTGTTTTTATCTAATCCCTTGGGCAAGCTTACTGCCACCTGCTCCTCGCGACGAATAATAGTCTCATCCAAATCTGATTGCTCGATAATGCTTTGCTCCGAAACTATATGATAACGCTTTAAATAATTATTCAAAGCCAAATTAAAGCGCTCAAATTCAAAAGGTTTAATAATATAATCCACAGCCCCCAAGCGCAAAGCCTGCTTAATCTTATCCTTATCGTTGGCAGCAGAAACAATAATCACGTCCAAATCATAGCCATGCTCACGAATTTTGCTTAAAAGCTGTAAGCCGTCCATGGTCGGCATAAAGATATCGAGAATTAATAAATCATAGCTTTTTTTGGTCAAAAGCTTCAATGCTACATCCCCATTATTGGCGATATCACAAAGCTGAAAGCCTTTAATTTGGCTCAAATAATGCTCGTGTAATTGAGCTACCATGGGGTCATCTTCAACAACCAAGACATTGATCATGTTAACCTACCTCCTTTTTCACTGGTAATCTAACAGTGAAGACCGTGCCCTCCCCAAGGCTGGACTCGACAGAAATAGTACCATTTAAACTATCAACACTCTGTTTGGCCAAAAAGAGACCAAAACCATGCCCACCATCACCTTTAGTACTAAAGCCGCGGTGATAGATTCTTTTAATGGTTTCCTCACTCATGCCAGGACCGGAATCCTCCACTACAATGACAATTTCCTTATCGAAATCTAAAATGGAAAGATTAACAATTCTCTCCCCATCAAAATTCTTAAGGGCATCGAAGGCATTTTCAATTAGATTACCAACGATTAGTACAATATCATGCACCGAAGGAACATCCAATTCCCCACGTAGCTCGCTCTCTTCGCTAAGGGAAAAATCGATATCCAGCTCGCGACTACGACTAATCTTTCCCAAGATAAACCCTGAAAGAGTAATATCCTTGAGGCGTGTCACGATGTAGGAAACCTCGGATTGCCTGTTATAAGCAATTTCCTTAGTATAATTCTTGAGCTCATCATAGGCCTTCATATCAATAAGGCCCATAATAACATGCATTTTATTCATAAATTCATGCGTTTGAGCTCTAAGCGCAGTAGCATAGTTTTTAAAGCCAGTGAGCTGGTTAGCCAATTCTTCCACTACAGATTTCTTACGGAAGGTGATAACAGCGCCTAATATTTTGTCGCCACTATCCAGCCCCAACAGCGGAACTGCAGTCATAACAAAGATGGTATCACCAAACTTGATGGATACGTCAGCAAAGCTTCTTCCCTCTTTTATAATATCACGCAAAGGCACATGTTTCAATACATCCAAGGCCGACTTACCGCACAAGTCTTCAGTATCAGAAATATTGGCCTGTTTTAAAAGAATTTTGGCCTCATAGTTGACCACGGTGATGATGCCCTTATCGTTTATATTGATGATACCTTCGCGCACGGAATTAAGAATAATATTGCGCTCTTGTAGCAAACGGGCAATTTCCTCAGGTTCATAGCCGAAAAGAACCTTTTTAATTCTTCCAGCTAGAAAAATAGCACCCAAAATACCAATTACTAAGCCAAAGAGATTGGTCAATAGCAAAAACATTACCGCATCAATAGTGGATTTGTTGATGATGTCATCGGAATAGCCTGTCACAACGTAGCCAATGGTTTCATTTTGGTCATTCTTGACAAAGCCAAAGGCTTTATTAGGGATTGCATAATTCTCCTGCCAGCTAATACTATTGAGCTTGGCATATTTTTCCATCAAATCCCGGGCACTTTCTTTAAAATTAGGTAGCTTACCCGGATTATACATAACTCTTAGGCGTCCATGCTTATCGTAAATTGCAACGCCCGCTTCATCGGAATGGTCCACCTGATTAACATAGTTGGACATCATATTATCCACGGAGCTAACCACACGATAATTTTGTGCTTCTAATCCGTTTTTAATTTCCTCCGAATTGCACAGAATATTATTGATACTTACAGCATTGATGCTAACTCGGTCATAGATAACCTTACTTACCCTGTAAGTTGTAAACATGGAAGCTGGCAGTAAAGCTATACAGGCTACCAATGTAATTAAGATAACAATCTGTTGCGAAAGAGTAAACTTTTTTAGTTGAAAGCTGTTTAAATTAAATTTTTTCCACATCTGCAGGCACCGTTAAGAACTGAATGCCGGGGTTGCGGTCCAAAATCCAGTTTAAGGACCATTCATTATTTACTAAAATTACGGGGCGGTCCTTTTTATCGTAGACCAGCATACCGTTGTCCAAGCCTTTGATATTTTCAATCAGCTTTTTGTCCTCTGCATACACCCAACGCGCTACGCTATAGGGCAGCTGGTTCATCAATAGCTTAGCGCTGTATTCGTTAAGCAGTCGATATTCCAAAACCTCCAGCTGCAGCACACCAACCACACCCACGATGTAGCTTTCCAAGCCCACGCCCTCTTGCTTAAAGACCTGAATAGCGCCTTCCTGGGATAGTTGAATAATGCCCTTTTCAAACTGTTTACGCTTTAAGGAATCCTTTGGCTGTACACGTGCAAAAATTTCCGGCGGGAAAACGGGAAAATCCTCAAACTGCAGCTTCAGACTGTTATCACTTAAGGAATCACCTATGCCGAAAATACCAGGATCAAAAACACCAATAATATCACCAGGATAAGCCTTTTCTACAATGGTGCGCTCCTGCGCTAAAAATTGTTGTGGCTGAGCCAGCTTTACCAGCTTCCCACTTTGCTTGTGATACACGCTCATACCCTTGTCAAAAACACCAGAGCAAATACGCATGAAGGAAATTCTATCTCTATGAGCAGGATTCATATTAGCTTGAATTTTAAATACAAAGGCGGAAAAGTTTTCATTCTCCGGCATAATCATTGTACCATCTTGTAACATTCTTGGCTGTGGCTTAGGAGACAATTCCAAAAATTTTTCTAAAAAGGCCTGC
>CAMFET010000129.1 GCA_945949475.1 uncultured Phascolarctobacterium sp. | reverse complement strand
AAGCACCTACCACGCCACACATGCCGTCATAAGCGCCACCGTGAATAACAGTGTCCAAATGGCTGCCACAGGCTACAGCAGGCAGGCTGCTATCACTGCCCTCACGGCGCAAAAACACATTGCCCACGGCATCCTCACGCAGGCTAAGTCCCAAATCCTTAACCTGCTCTAAGAGCCAGCTTTGTGCTTCCTTGTCCAAAGGACTATAGGCCAAGCGAGTTACGCCCTGCTCGGAAGCAGTGAATTTAGCTAAGCCTGTTAAAAGTGCATTTACTCTTTCTTTATTAACTGTTAACATTAAATTTTCCTCCTCATTTGTTAGCATATTATAACAGTAATAGCCTGCATCACTAAGGACACAGGCTAAGAGATTACATAAATTTATTCGTTCAAAAGGTTTAGCTTAGCAAACAGCTTGAACAAGAGGCTCATGATGATTGCTACCAAGGTAGCCAGCACCATGCCCTGCACACTAAAGGCACCAAAGGAAAGCTTAGCGCCGGATAGGCCAATGATCATGATTACAGAGGTCATAACCAAATTGGAGGACTTGCTGTAATCCACCTTGCTCTCTACCAAAACGCGGAAGCCGCTAGTTGCAATAACGCCGAAGAGCAGGATGCAGATGCCGCCCATAACCGGCACCGGAATGCTGTGAATCAGCTGGGACAGCTTGCCACAGAAGGAGAGGATAATAGCAAACACAGCTGCACCACCAATAACCCAGGTGCTATAAACCTTAGTGATAGCCATAACGCCAATATTTTCACCATAGGTGGTGTTGGGAGTAGCACCGGCAAAGCCGCTCAGCACGTTGGAAAGGCCATCGGCAAAAAGAGAACGGGATAGGCCCGGGTCCTTAATCAAATCACGGTCAACAATGTTGCCGGTTACCACCAAGTGGCCAATATGCTCGGCTAATACTACTAGAGCTGCCGGAGCTATAATCATGATGGCATTGATATCAAATACAGGTGCATAAAACTGGGGCATTTGGAACCAGGGCGCATCCAAAACCGGTTGGAAGTTGACCATACCCAGGCAGAAGGCGAAGATATAGCCACAAACTACACCAAACAAAATGGGAATAATGCTCATAAAGCCCTTAAAGGCAACGGAGCCGATAACGCCAATGGCTAAGGTAAACATGGATACAGCAATATTACTGCCCACGATTTTGTCGCCGGTAAGGCCTGCCATGCCAGCAGCAGTTGGAGCCAGCTCGAGGCCGATGACCGCAATGATGGCGCCCATGGCTGCAGGTGGGAAGATTATATCTATCCACTTCGTGCCGACCATATGGATGATAAACGAGAACAGCATGAATAACAAGCCGAAAACGATGAAGCCGCTCTGCGCATGATTATAGCCGCTTTGAGAAATAATCAGCATAACAGGTGAGATGAAGGCGAAGCTGGAGCCTAAATAAGAGGGAATTTTGCCCTTGGTAATGAAGATATAGAGCAGCGTGCCCACACCGTTCATAAACAAACAAGTTGTAGGATTAACATTGAACAAGAAGGGCACCAACACGGTAGCACCAAACATCGCAAATAGATGCTGTAAGCTCAAAGGAATGTTCAGCAGTAGGGGCGGACGCTCTTCGACCTGAATTACTCTGTGTTCCAAAATCAACAACCTCTTTTCTTTAAATTTGCTACTGTTAATTTTATGTTGAAACGCAATTAAATGCAAGGGGTTTAAGACAATTTTCTAATGTATACTTTACTTAATGCGAGTGCGTTGACCATTGGATTCCACCCAGATAATGTCGCTAATCGTAACCTTGCCCTTGACAACCTTGAAGGCATTACTTTCAAAATCGCCTAAGTCCGTACTGATAACAACGTCGTGGAAGGAGAGCTCTTTATTTTGGTCATCGAAATTACCCCTAATACTATTAAAGGGCACAAACATAACAGTTCCCTTGCCCGATTTAAAGCTACCATAGGTGATGTTATTGGCGTTTTTACCCAAATAACGGAATTTAATATCCAAATCAACCTGACAATTTATCAAGGCATTTTTAGCCGCAACCGCTGCCATTAAGTCCTTGGCCTTCACATCGATTTGGTAATGGCGATTATCAAAATGGTAGAGTCCATAAGCATCTAAGGTGCCACCAAAAACACTGCCCGTTACATCCTGCAAGGCAATTAATCCATTAGCATAGTGATAATTTCCCTGCACCTTTGTAAAGCTCAGGCCGGGGATATGCAGCTCCTTTAGGGCTACGGAGCCATCTATTTCCGGTCTAGGCAACGTTCCCTTCATTTCACCGGTTATGGTCATGGGGTCATTGGCGTTGGATAACCCCAAGGATGCAGGCACAACGTCATAAAGGCCAATATTCAGAGACACTTTTTGCTCACCCTGAAGCTGCACAGTGCCGTCAATATTAAGGCCTTCGCCCACCATGGTGCCACCAAACCTGCCCGCTGACATTTTGATATGCAATAATTCATGCTTCGTTATCTGTAGCTTAGCATCCACATCGTTTAAAACGAAAAGGCGCTTCATATAATGAGCCGTTATGGTCGTATCCTTCAAAAGCAGTGTTATATTAGGCAAGCGCTGGGGCAGCTGTAAATTTTGTGGTGGCTTTGCTTTAAGAGGGATAATCTTCTTAGGCTTTTCCGTGGGAGGCTGCTGACGCAAAATATCAACCCGCATATTCTTATCAAAGCCAATATGCAAATCTGCCTGCTCCAGCTCCAGCTCCCTAATACTATCCGTCGTAGCTTTGCCCCACACTATATCCCATGGCCTTACCTGTAAGCGGGCCTTGGGTGCTGCAATAATCGTTTCGCCGGCAGGATTCGTCCAGCGCAGATTGGTAAAATAAACATTCCCCCATAAATCCGCCGCTAGCTCCTCAGCAGTAACCGTGCCCACCAGCACTTTTTGTTTAGCCATATATTTATTAAAAATTTGCGCTGCATTACCGCTCATAAGCTGGCATAGACCTAAAAAAGCTCCATATAATACTAGTAATATAAAACATACTCCGGCTATGATTTTCCATTTATGCCAATTTTGAAATCTATTCATAAAAAACACCATTTAACGCCATTTTCTAGAGCCTTGCAAGCACCATCTTTCTTGACAAAACTCACGAAAATGATATAATAAATTTATTGTATTGTAAACAAAATCTTCCGTAAACGCCCATGGCGGATTACGCTTTTATATTTATAAGGAGTTCGTTAATGCTCAACATCTTTTTCTCTCTATTTCTTTTTGGTATGCTGATAACACTCTGCATTAGAGTTTTTACTAAAGCAGTAAAGCTGCAGCAGCCCGTCAACAGCAAAGAAGCTGCTCTTTTAGTAGCCCTCTCCTTGGGCTGTCTTTTGGCACTCAATGCCGGGGCTAGTACCGTTTATCACACCCAGCTTTTCTTTTAAACTTAATATGACGGATATGACAGCAAAACCCGCATCGCTTGATGCGGGCTTTTTTATTACTTCATAATGCGTTTTGATGCGAAAATTTGTTTCGAGTAATGTTTCGTTACAGGAGTCTAAAGTTTGCTCTTTATCCAATTGTAATAGACATTTTAGATTTAAACTTCTATTTCTCGCTACCAATCACATTGGAATATGCAGTCTTAACACTCACCCCATCAATGCTACCCAATTTGCCGGATAAAGCGCTGATTGTGTCGTTAGGAGCATCCACTGCCACGCAAATGATATTCACATTTTTGGCGCGATAGGGCAAGCCCATGCGCCCGATAATATACTTGGCATAATTGTGCAAAAGATTGTTGAGCTTTTCCACTACTTCCTCTTTAGAAACGATAATGGAAATTACTGCTACTCTGGTGTCCATGCTGTTTCTCCTTTTAGTGAAATTTACTAAGAAACGCAAGCACAACTTATTCTTATACAAAAAAGCTCACAAGACACGCACTGCCTTGTGAGCTTTTGTTTCCACCATCTATAAAACGACCACAAGGTCACAAAAATTCTGGTGGAGATGAGGGGAGTCGAACCCCTGTCCGAAAATATTGCCATACAA
>CAMFET010000128.1 GCA_945949475.1 uncultured Phascolarctobacterium sp. | reverse complement strand
AGCACATAGCCACTGCGAGGCTGCTCATCCATAGCCATCATTTGGCCTTGATTCTTGATGCAGCCAATAACCCAGCCATCGGTGTCAAAATAGGACGCATTGATGGCGGCGATGAGCTTGTTTTGCGCTGCAAATTGCGAAACGCGACCACGTCCGTTATAGGCGCCTGCTGCGCTAAAGGGCAGCAGCTGATAGCGAGCACCTGGCTCCATGCTGACTAAATAGGCTTGGATTTGGCGTCCGTTCATTTCGTCCTGCAGATAAGTATAGGTTACACCCTTGGCCAGCTGCTTGCTCTGTTTCACAATATTGATGCGAAATAAATCCACCACCAGACGATGGGGATTAGGCAGCTGGTACACCTTGTATTGGCACTCCTTGTTAAGCTCAATAAGGAGCTTGGAGCCAGCTTTGCTCTCAGGCAAAAGGCGCACAGATTTTATAGCTGCGTCCTTAAGCTTGGCCTGCTGCTTAACTGCGCTGCTATTAGGCAAGTCGACCTCAAGGTGCAGCTTATCCTTATCAACCTTATAAGCAATGGGCTCCTTGCTATCGAGCACAATGCGCACGCGCGCAGGGCTCACACTCGTCCGCAAGTTCGTAATCGGCGCAGCGCTAGCAAGTGCTGAAAAACATAACAATATAAGTAATATCAAAACAGAAAAAACTCTTTGATATCTCATCTAGAACACCTTTACAAATAAAAAATTCAAAAGACTGGCGAGAAGGTACCAGAGACGAGGCAGGGCGACAAGCCACGACCCATTTGGTCACAAGCGCAGCGCAGTGAACAAATGTTGGTCGCGCTGTACCCTGTGGGTGCGACGGCGTACTGGAGGTACGTCTAGGAGCCCTAACGAAGTATATGGTGCCTTATCGTCAGTCTTATATTTTAAGTATCCAAATTAGAAACCGTATACACAGTCCCCGGATGCAGCTTATCTAAATTCTGCAATGCTTTACCAGTACCCAAAGCTACGCACTCCAGCGGATTTTCCGCGATGTGAGTAGTAATACCGGTTTCCTTTTGCATAACCTCAGCCAAGCCATCCAATAGAGCGCCGCCACCGGTCATGTAAATACCATTATCCACAATATCCGCAGCCAGCTCCGGCGGGCATTTTTCCAAAACGCTACGCACTGTGGCGATTAAAGAAGCAACGGAATCCTCCAAGGCCTCGCGGCATTCGGCGCTATCCACAGTAAAGGTGGTGGGCAGGCCGGTCACCATATCGCGACCACGCACAGTGATGGACTCATTACGTCCATATTTAGATACGGTAGCCACTGACATCTTAATCTCTTCGGCAGTACGCTCACCAATGAGCACATTGTGCTCCTTCTTCACATGGCGGACAATAGCCTCGTCAAAATGGTCGCCACCAATACGAATAGAAGAATCCACCACGATGCCGCCCAGGCTCAGCACTGCAATATCGGTGGTACCGCCACCAATATCCACAACCATGTTGCCACGGGGCACAGAAATATCAATACCAGCACCTAAGGCAGCAGCCAAGGGCTCTTCAATCAAATAAGTTTTAGAAGCACCACCCTGGGTAGTAGCCTCCATTACCGCACGCTTTTCCACAGAGGTAATGCCAATAGGCACACAGGTCATAACACGGGGCTTAAAGAATAGGCTCTTGCCAGCTACCTTTTCAATTACATAGCTCAGCAGCTTTTGGGTTACTGTATAATTAGCAATTACACCCTCCTTCAAGGGACGAATAGCCACAATAGTTCCCGGAGAACGGCCCAGCATTTCGCGAGCAGCCTCGCCCACAGCCAGCACCTTATTGCGCACCTTGTCGATGGCTACCACACTGGGCTCCTTTAGCACTACACCCTTACCCCTCACATAGACAAGAATATTGGCAGTACCAAGATCTATACCTATATCCATACTCTTAAACATCTTCTAACTCCTGTTCCAGCTTTTCAGCCTAGTCAATATTAACACGCTCTATCTCAGCGCCCAAATTTCTCAGCTTATCAACAATATTTTCATAGCCTCTATCAATATGATAGATATCACCAATGCGGGTCACACCCTCAGCAACAAGACCAGCTAAAATCATGGCAGCACCGGCACGCAAATCGGTAGCTCGCACATCGCAGCCCGTCAGCTGGCTAGGGCCTTCTACCACAGCACTGCGGCCCTCGGTAGTAATATTCGCGCCCATACGGTTTAATTCTACCACATGCATAAAGCGATTTTCAAAGACCGTTTCTGTTACCTTGCTGCGACCTTCAGCAATCACCATCATGGCCATCATTTGTGCCTGCATATCCGTGGGGAAGCCAGGATAGGGTAGTGTTTTGATAGCCACAGGCTTTAAGGGCAGCTTGCCCACAACGCGCACCTTATCAATATCTTCCTCTACTAAAGCGCCTGCCTCACGCAATTTAGCAATCAAGGGCTTTTGGTGCTCGGGCAATACGTTTTCAACAATAATATCACCACCGGTCATAGCAGCAGCAATCATATAGGTGCCTGCCTCAATACGGTCGGGAATAATAGTATATTCAGCGCCGTGCAGCTCCTTCACACCCTCAATGCGGATGGTATCCGTACCTGCGCCGCGAATTTTAGCGCCCATTTTATTCAAATAGTTGGCCAAATCCACTATTTCCGGCTCTTCGGCAGCATTCTCTACAATAGTAATACCTTCGGCTAAGGAAGCAGCCATCAGCACGTTTTCCGTAGCGCCAACGCTGGGGAAGTCAAAATAAATATTCGTACCCTTTAGTCCATTGGGAGCGCTGGCTTCAATATAGCCATGACCCTGCTCAATCTTCACACCCAGGGCTTCGAAGGCCTTCAGATGAATATCGATGGGACGAGCACCGATAGCGCAGCCACCGGGCATGGAAATACGGGCCTTGCCCACTCTTGCCAAAAGAGGTCCCATTACCAAAAAAGAAGCACGCATAGTGCGCACCAGCTCGTAGGGAGCTTCATAAGCAGTGATTTTCGTACTATCTATATGTAAAACGTTGGGTGCAGGGCAGCTTACCTCCAGCCCCAAGCATTTTAAAACTTCACTTATCGTATGCACATCCTCTAGCTTAGGAACCTCATCCAAAATGCTGGGGGTTTTGCCTAAGATAGAAGCTGCAATAATGGGTAATACTGCGTTTTTCGCACCACTGGTCTTAACCGTCCCCATAAGACGTCTACCGCCCTTAACAACTAGCTTTTCCAAAATAATCCTCCTGTATGTGCGAAGAAAAGTCTACACAATAACAATCATAGTGGCAATATTTTATCACTTACAGCCCTATTCTTTCAATAGCTGCTGCAAAGAAAAAGCCGGCAAATTTTCCGGCTTAATGGTTAATGCGCTGACGGTCTGCAAGAATGTTATAATAGGTTTCCTTATCCATCAACTCACGACGAATAGCCTTTTTTGCCTCGTCATCCTGCACCTCGGCCAGGCGCTCACGCAAAGCAGCAATCTCTTGCTTCAGCATGAGCATCTTATTGCCCGCTAAGCTCTCTAACATATCTGCCATCTTACAGTCCTCCTTTTATTACTCTTATAGAATACTATAAGCGGCTCTTTTATGCAAGGGGTAACCTCTTAAGTTTGATTTTTTGTTACATGAGCAAACAAAAACCCCCGCCCTTACGGACGGGGGAATTGTTATTTTTGCATTGTCTGTATGCTTTTTAAGCCATACCTGCAACCTTCAGACGGGTGATAGCTCTCTTCAATGCACGATGAGCACGAGCATTGTCTACGTCAGCATCCTTGCTAGCTAAGCGGTGCTCAGCACGCTCCTTAGCAGCATTGGCACGAGCGGTGTCAATGTCGGTATCTGCGTCGGCAATGGTTGCCAATACAGTGCATTTGCCACCCTTCATTTCCAGGAAGCCGCCGCATACTGCGAAGGACTTCTTGCTACCGTCGGTAAACTCTAGCTTCATGGGAGCAACATCCAATGTTGCGATAATCGGTAAATGGTTTGCCTTAATACCCAAGCCGCCCACCAGGGAGCGGAAGCCTACATAGGTTACATTATCAGCGGAAAAAAGCATTTTATCCGGCG
>CAMFET010000127.1 GCA_945949475.1 uncultured Phascolarctobacterium sp. | reverse complement strand
GGCAGACTGTTCGATATATACGGCGGACTGCTCACCGAAAAGCAAAGAACCTGCTTGGGATTATACTTCTACGATGATTTATCCTTAAGCGAAATTTCGGAGGAGCTGGGCGTATCCCGTCAAGCAGTTCATGACCTATTAAAAAGAGTGGAGCAGATTTTGGAGCGTTACGAAACAACGCTTGGCGTGCTGGCCAAGGAAGAGGCGCTGTATGCAGAGCTACATCAGGTGGTGCAGCTTTTGGCTCCCTGCGATAGAGATAAAAATGACGAAGCCGCAAGAATTTTGCAAGAGATTTGTGGCGAAGGTAGGTAAAGCGAATGGCATTTGAAAGTTTATCTGAAAGATTACAAAATGCATTAAAAATGTTCCGCGGCACCGGCAAGCTCACTGAAGACGACTTAAAGGCTCCCTTACGGGAAGTGCGCATGGCTCTCTTAGAGGCCGATGTAAACTTTAAGGTTGTTAAGGACTTTGTAGCTAAGGTTAAGGAGCGTGCTCTGGGCGCTGAGGTTAGCGAGGGCCTGAACCCCCATCAGCAAATCATTAAAATCGTTAACGAGGAATTGATTGAGCTCTTGGGCGGCACCCAAAGCAAGCTGACCGTAGCCCAAAAGCCGCCTACAGTAATCATGCTGGTAGGCCTGCAGGGCGCTGGTAAAACAACCACCGCCGGTAAGCTGGCCAATTATTTAAAGAAAAAGCACAAAAGACCTTTGCTGGTTGCCGGCGACGTTTATCGTCCCGCTGCTATTACCCAGCTGCAGGTTTTGGGCGAGCAGCTCAGCGTGCCCGTATTCACCTTGGGTGACAAGGTTTCTCCGGTACAAATTGCTGAGCAAGCTATTGAAAAGGCTCGCAGCCTGGCTTGCGACACTGTTATCATCGATACCGCAGGCCGTTTACATATTAACGAAGAGCTGATGGAGGAGCTGCGCAATATTAAAGCAGCAGTAAATCCTCAGGAAATCCTGTTGGTTGTAGATGCTATGACCGGTCAGGACGCTGTAACCGTAGCTGAAAGCTTCAACAGCGAGTTAGGCATTGATGGCTTGATTGTAACCAAGCTGGATGGTGACGCTCGCGGCGGTGCAGTGCTCTCCGTAAAGGCTGTTACCGGTAAGCCGGTAAAATTGATTGGCTTGGGCGAAAAGCTGGATGCTTTAGAGCCCTTCCATCCCGACCGTATGGCTTCTCGTATCCTGGGCATGGGCGATATCCTGACCTTGGTGGAAAAAATTCAATCCACCACGGATTTGGCCAAAGCCCTGGAAATGGAAAAGAAGCTGCGCAAGGATGAATTTACCCTGGAGCAGTTCCTGGACCAAATGCAGCAGGTTAAAAAGCTGGGCTCTTTAGAAACTATCCTGGGCCTTATCCCCGGCATGGGCGGCATCAGCCAAAAGCTGAAGGAAGCCAATGTGGATGAAAAGGAATTCGACCGCATTGAAGCTATTATCCGCTCCATGACTCCGAAAGAAAGACGTAACCCTGATATCATCAACGGCAGCCGTCGTAAACGTATCGCCCTTGGCTGTGGCATGCGTGTGCAGGACGTAAACAAGCTGCTGAAGAACTTCGAGGAAAGCAAGAAGATGATGAAGCGCATGCAGGGTATGGCTAAGTTTGCATCCAAGGGCGGCTTCCGCATGCCCTTTGGTCATTAATAAAAATCAAAAGTTCCATGTTGTTTGAGATATATTTAAGGAGGTGACTATCAACATGGCAGTAAAAATTCGTTTAAAACGTATGGGTGCTAAAAAGGCTCCTTTCTATCGTATCGTAGTAGCAGACGCTCGTTCCCCTCGTGACGGTCGTTTCATTGAATCCATCGGTTACTATGATTCTACCACTACCCCGGCTAACGTAAAAATCGACGCTGAAAAAGCTATCGATTGGATGGGCAAGGGTGCACAACCTACTGATACCGTTAAGAACCTGTTCAGCAAACAAGGTATCATGAAGGCTTTTGCTGAAGCTAAAGCTGCAAAATAATCTTTTAGAGAGGCGTGATCTACATGAAAGAATTGGTAGAAGTAATGGCCAAGTCTCTTGTAAGTAATCCCTCTGCAGTAGTAGTGGAGGAGGAAACTACCGGTACAACAACGGTACTCCGCCTCCATGTTGCTTCTGAAGACATGGGCAAGGTTATTGGAAAACAAGGCCGCATCGCCAAAGCCATCAGAACTGTGATGAAAGCAGTAGCAACCCGCGAGAATGTAAAAGTTATTGTGGAAATTGTTTAATCAAGGATGGTAAAGAATGGATAAAATGACTGTTCGTGTTCCTGTTGCTGTGAAAGCAAAGGTAACCGAAGATTTAAAACTGAAAATTATTGGAGATCTCCAAAACACCATAAAGAATATGGAGCTTGATCTGGAGCAATTTGAGTTCCAAGCTAAAAAGGCTTTGCATCAAGCTGCTTCCGATTTGAGCGTGCTGCCGGCTTTGCGCGAGCAAATCGACATGGAAAGAAATAAACGCACTGCAGCTAAGGCTGAAGCAGAAGCTAAGCTCAAGAGAGCTGAAGCTTTGGAGATGGGTGCTGAAATCGGTCATGGTACCTTAGAGCGTACTGTGGAAATCACCGTGGGCACTGATCTTGATGCTTTGATGGGTGCAGAAATCCTCACCGAAGACGGTAAGGTTATTGCTTTCCGCGAGTAATTTATGCACAACCAAATAGTAATTGGTAAAATTGTCGCTCCGCACGGTGTGCGGGGCGATATTCGTATTCTGCCCTTAACCGAAAAGCCGGAACAATTTTTAGACCTGGATTATTTACTGCTGCAGGATGGTCGCAAGCTGACCATTAAGCACGCACGCTTTCATAAGCGCATGGTGCTGGTTACTACTGAAGAAATTAAATCCATGAATGAGGCAGAGCTTTTGCGCGACCAAGAGGTTTTGATTAAAGCCGAGGATTTGCCGGAATTAGAGGAAGGCCAGTTCTATGTGGCCGACTTAATTGGTTTGCCTGTTTATGACGAAGAGGGGAAGCAAATCGGTACCTTTAAGGACTCCTTGAGCACTGGTAGCAATGATGTATATGTAATTGCAGTGCCGGGCGAAAAGGACATTCTATTGCCCGCTTTAAAGATTTATGTTAAAGAAATCAACCTTGCGGAAAAACGCATCGTTGTGACACTGCCTGAATGGGTTGATGAAGCATGAAATTCTTATTTGTAACCCTTTTTCCTGAACAAATTGAGCAGGCTGCTAATCACAGCATTATCCAACGTGCTGTAAACAAGGGCTTAGTTGAAATTAGCTGCATCAATCCGCGTGAATTTACGCATGATGTGCATCGCACTGTGGACGATACACCCTTTGGGGGCGGCGCCGGTATGGTGCTCAAGCCTGAGCCGATGGTGGCGGCCATTCGCAAGGCTAAGGAGCAGCTGCCCAATGCACGTGTAATTGCAATGTGCCCGGGTGGACGCACGCTTAAGCAGAGCATTGTAGAAGAATATGCACACTGCGGACAGGACTTTATCTTCGTCTGTGGCCATTACGAGGGCTTTGATGAGCGCATTTTTAACTGGGTGGATGAAAAGCTTTCTATTGGCGATTATGTGCTCACTGGTGGCGAGATGCCGGCCCTAATTGTGATGGATGCAATTGCTCGCTTTATTCCTGGCGTCCTTGGCAAGCTCGTCAGCGCCGAGGAGGACTCCTTCAGCACAGGCCTTCTGGAATATCCCCAGTACACTCGTCCTGTTAATTTTGAAGGACTGGAGGTGCCGGAGGTTTTGCGAGGCGGTAACCACGCTTTGATTGCTGCTTGGCGTCTGCAGGAATCCTTAAAGGCTACTTATTTTTTGCGTCCTGATTTGCTCACTGAGGAGCAGCTGCGTTTTATCGAAAAGCCGTTGCCCTATAAGATGAAAAAGTCCCAGCGCAAATTTTGGGAGGAGCTGCGTAGCAAAATTGCAGCTGCCAAGGCGGAGCTAGCTGCTCAAGCAGAGGTGGATGCTTCTAAAGAGCTACAGGAAATTGCAGCAAAGGAGGATGAAATGAATGGCTGAACTATATGTGGGCTTAGTACACTATCCCATTTATAACAAGCGTATGGATGTAATAGCTAGTGCGGTTA
>CAMFET010000126.1 GCA_945949475.1 uncultured Phascolarctobacterium sp. | reverse complement strand
CAGAGCTCACCAGCATCAAGCAAGGGGAAAGCATGTATTTTTATTACATGCCCATAAGGGCCTCTTCTTAATTGATAAAATCATCGAGTTTTCTCGTAAATACAAGATGCAGATTACGGCTGAGGGCGTGGAGGATGCAGAGCAAGCTGCTATTTTAAAGAGCAAGCTCCATGAGAATGATTCTTTCCCCCGAGTTGATGATATCCAAGGCTATTATTATGCTCGTCCCGTGCCGCAAG
The DNA here is from genome assembly GCA_945949475.1 of uncultured Phascolarctobacterium sp. Classification (GTDB taxonomy): domain Bacteria; phylum Bacillota; class Negativicutes; order Acidaminococcales; family Acidaminococcaceae; genus Phascolarctobacterium_A. The sequence goes on along the minus strand of CAMFET010000126.1, from coordinate 3,876 downwards.
ATGTATTTGAAAAGCTGCTGCAATAGGCGCAAAAAAGCCGCTCTCTGCAAGGTCAGAGAGCGGCTTAATTTTTTACTTATCAGCCCACATGCTTGCGGTCGTAGTAATTCCAACCGAAGATTACTACGAGGAGCAGGCCCACGGCGATGGCAGTGCTAATGGCGGAGCCGGTAATACCGGCGATAATAAAGCCGATAAAGGCGAGCACACCGTTAATCGAAGCATAGGGCAGCTGGGTGCGCACATGGTCCACCAGATTACATTCTGCGCCCATGGAGGATAGAATCGTAGTATCGCTCAAGGGAGAGCAATGGTCACCGAAAAGGCCGCCGCTAAGCACCGCGCCTAAGCAAATAGCGTAGGAAATACCAAAGGCATGGCCCATAGGAATAGCCAAGGGCATGAGCATGGCAAAGGTGCCCCAGGAGCTGCCGGTAGAGAAGGAAATAACAGCACCAAACAGGAAGATGCAAGCAGGAATCAAAATAGGCGTAAAATTAATGCTTTGCAAAATAGCAATAATGTATTTGGCGGTGCCCAGCTTGCTGATCATAGCGCTCAGGGACCAGGCCAGAAGCAGGATAATGGCCACCTCGGTCATATTGACCATGCCCTTTACATAGATGCTAAAGGTTTCTTTGGGCTTTTTAACCTTGAAGCAGTAAATCATCACCATCAGCAGCACACCTGCCAGGAAATAGCCGGTGGTCAGCGCTACGCGGAAGGCATTGCCAGGAATTTTGGCGAAGGGGAAGCCCAAGGGAGAAAGGTCGATAATCAAGGTTGCGAATACTGCCAGAATGGGCAGAATAAGCATAAAAGGATTGGAATTACCCAAGGAATAGCCATCTTCATCCACAGGAGCGACGTAATTATCCTCCATTTCTTTAGGAATAGGCTTGTTGACCATAGCATCCTCTGCTGCCTTCATAGCCGCAAAATCCTTTTTGGTAATGGCAATCAAGGGAATCATAATTACAGCCAGAATAGTGTAGATTTGGAAGGGAATGGCTTGCATAAAGGTTTCATAGTCGGAAGCGTTGACCTGAAGATTTTTGAACTGCGCTTCCACCAAGCCCATAATATATACGCCCCAGCCGATAAAGGGAATGAGCACGGCAACTGGAGAAGAAGTGGAGTCCAACACCCAGGCCAGCTTTTCTCGAGAAAGCTTCAGCTTGTCAAAAAGAGGACGGAAGACAGGACCAACCAAAAGAGCGGTGCCTAAGTCAGTGAAGAAAATAACCACACCGCCCAGCCAGCAGCCCAGCTGTGCCTTTAAGGGGGTATCCACAACCTTATGCACATATTTAGCAAAGGATTGGGCGCCGCCACCATTTTCCAGCAGCTTAATGAAGCCGCCGATGAAAAGAATGAGCACAATATTGCCCGCGTTATAGCTATCCATAACCTGCTTGAAGAAATAATCACCAATCAAAGCTTTGGAGGCTAAGAAGGGATTGCCATGACACAATAAGAGCACGCCTGTCAGGCAACCGCAAAACAACGAAAAAATAACATTTTTGGTCTTAATCGCCAAGCCAATAGCGATTAAGGATGGGAGCAAACTGAGAACACCAAAATCCATACTAAACACCTCGGGTATCTTAATAATAGGGATATTTTAGCATAAATATACTGCCCGTGACAAGCTAAATGGACATTTTTGCATATAAATGTTATTGTCTTACATTTCATACAACAATACGTTCAGTTTTTAACAAAGGCACGCATAAAGTATACATGCCCTCTAGGTATTGAGCAGTATCATAGAATGTGCTAGAATAAGCATAAATCGCAAAAAGGAGGCAACTATGCCTAAAAATATACCCTTTGTGCCCGCCGATGATTTGAGCAAGCTGTGGCGAGCCATCATAGAATTTGATATGCTTGCTCCCGGGGACCGCATTTTGGTAGGCTTAAGCGGCGGCAAGGACAGCATGCTCTTGACGGCAATGCTGGCAGAGATTAAAAAATTCTCGCCCATTCCATTTGATTTAGCCTGCTACACTGTCAATGCTATGTTCGCACCCAATTTTCCTAAGCAGGAGCTAGTGGATTTTTGCGCTTATTATGGCTTAGAGCATTACAGCGATGATGTGGACATTATGGCTGCCCACGCTAAAAAGGGCGGTAGCCCCTGCTTCACCTGCGCTTATTTTCGTCGTGCCGCTACTAATCGCCGCGCTAAGGAGCTAGGCTTTAACAAGGTGGCGTTGGCCCATCACAACGATGATGCTGTAGAAACCTTCTTTATGAATGTGATGACCAGTGGTCAGCTGCGTACATTTTTGCCGGTAACGCCCCTTTCCCGTAGTGGCATCACGGTGCTGCGTCCGCTGCTTTATTATCGAGAACAGGAAATTCGTGATTTAGTGGCGAAGCTGGGGATCAAGCCCTTGAAAAATCCCTGTCCCTACGATGGTCACACGACAAGGCAGGATGTGAAGGAGCATATTGCGGAGCTCAACGAACGCTATCCAGAGGTTTACGACCATTTGCTAGCTGCTATGCGTAGCTCTGATAGGCAGGAGCTGTGGCCCGGCAAGCCTACGGATAAGGAAATGGTAGCTAAATTTCGCGCCTTTTGGGGACGCAAGAGGGGGCAGCAGCCTTGAGAACGCGTGCATACCTATACATCATCGGTGCTGCAGCATTATGGGGCTTAATTGGACTTTTTGTCAAGACTATCGCTGGGCAGGGCTTTACTTCCATGCAGATTGTGGCCTTAAGAGCTATGGCATCAGCAAGCTGCATTACGCTGGTGATGCTGTGGAAGGGGTTAGGCCAGCTACGCATCGACTGGCGAGATTGCTGGATGTTCGTGGGCACGGGCATTTTTAGTCTAGTTTTCTTCAATTTTTGCTATTTTAATTGTATCCAAAGCAGCAGCTTGGCGGTAGCAGCGCTGCTTTTATATACTGCTCCTGCCTTCGTTATGCTGATGAGCTTGCTGCTCTTCGGCGAAAGCTTTACTGCGAAAAAAGCCCTAGCCTTGGTGTGCACCTTTATTGGCTGCGGTTGTGTCACAGGCGCCTTTGAGGGTGGCTTAAAGCTCACCCTGAGCGGTCTGTTCTATGGCTTGGGTAGTGGCTTTGGCTATGCACTGTACAGTATTTTTGGCAAATATGCTGTGCAAAAATATTCTTCTCTGACCATCACGGCCTATACCTTTTATTTTGCGGTGCTTGCGGCTGTGCCCTTGGCAGGCTTTGATAGTGTAGCTGTAAGCAAAATTAATCTTACGACAATCGGCGGCAGTTTGGGCCTAGGTCTAGTCTGCGCTGTAATACCCTACCTCTTGTACACTAATGGCTTGGAGCAGGTGGAGCCGGGACAGGCCTCCATCCTCGCCACCATCGAGCCCTTTGTGGCTGCGGCGGTGGGCATGCTGTGCTTTGCCGAGCCCATGACCATGAGCAAGGCCGTCGGCATGCTGCTCATCTTCTGCTCCATTGTGATTTTGAATATTAGGGAGAAATAGAGCAGCTTAAGTTTAGATAATATTAAATATAAAGAGACGGATAATAACATAACCTCTCGGCTTGAGTTAAGTCGAGAGGTTATGTTATATTTTAATGTTTATTATTTCAATACTTTTAATGATACTACTGCTTTAGCTTTGCCCTAGCACAATTAATTAAGAGCCAAAGGCCTCTCTCAGTTGTAAAAAGTTATATAAAGTTGTATAATTAGAGAAAAGTTATATAAAGTTGTATAAGAAACAGAAAGTTATATAGAGTTATATAAGGAGCTGCTTGTTATGAAGAATCCCTTTTCCCTAACCTTCGGCAAAGAACCATTAAGCCTAATCAGTCGTAACCTGCAAAACGAAGAAATAATTTCTAGCTTTAAAGCCGACAATCCTGACTATCA
>CAMFET010000125.1 GCA_945949475.1 uncultured Phascolarctobacterium sp. | reverse complement strand
ACAGCACCATGCATGCCCACCGTAGTCCGTGCTGCCTGACAGGGCCCTGCAGCTATATCACCGGCTACCGCACTAGCAATAATGCCCTTTTCTAATAACCACACCGGCAAATAGGCGTGGTCCGTACCGATATCAGCAAAGGCTGCGCCCTGAGGAACAAAGCTTGCCACCGCTTGTAATCTTTTATCTAAGTGCATATCAAAAATTCCTCTATACTTTCTTTTTATTCCATTTGTGCCATATATAACTTATAGTATTCGCCCTTTTTAGCCATCAATGCTTCATGGGAGCCCTGCTCCAAAATACCTGTACGACTTAAAACAATAATTCTATCCACATGGCGAATTGTCGCCAGCCTATGTGCGACTACTAAGGTGGTGCGATTATGGCTCAGCTCGTTGAGCGCACCCTGAATATTCTTTTCGGTTTCATTATCCAAGGAGGATGTTGCCTCATCTAAAATTAAAATAGGTGGATTTTTTAAGAAAACACGAGCAATAGCAATGCGCTGCTTTTGCCCACCGCTTAATTTTACACCACGCTCGCCCAAGGCCGTATCATATTTTTGCGGCAACCGCTCGATAAAGCGGTCTGCCTCAGCGTGCTTGGCCGCTGCTTCAATTTCCGTCTGCGTCGCATCGGGTCTGCCATAGGCAATATTGCTGGTTACGCTATCCGAAAAAAGAAAAATATCCTGCTGCACAATGCCGATATTGTGGCGCAACGAAGCCAAGGTCATGGTCCTGATATCTCTGCCATCGATGGTAATGCGCCCTGCCTGCAGCTCGTAAAAGCGTGCCACCAAATTACACAGCGTACTCTTGCCCACGCCCGTACTGCCTACAAAGGCCACGGATTCGCCAGCCTTAATTTGCAGGGAAAAGTTTTCGATAACGGGCTCCTTACCATCATAAGCAAAGGTTACATTTTCAAAGGCAATTTCTCCCTTTAGAATGCCTGCATCCACAGCTTCAGGAGTATCGGCAATTTCTGGCTTCAATAGCATCAGCTGTTCAAAGCGTTGGTAGCTGGTAATTCCCTTTTGGTAAGTTTCGGCCAAGGCATTGAGACGCAAAATCGGCCGCACAAAGATGGAAACATAGAGCAAAAAAGCAATTAAATCGCTAATATGCATCTTCCCCAAGGTGATAAGCACACCACCGGCCACGATAATGGTCAGATTGGTAATATTGGAAAAAAACACCATGCTGGTGTTGGAATGACTAAGCAGTGCAAAGGATTTTTTGCGCGCCGCCAACAGCTTCGCAGCCACAGCATCTAGCTTTCTGCATTCCAGCTCCTCGTTATTAAAGGACTGCACCAAACGCACTGCATTCAGGCTTTCGGTGGTTTGCGCATTAAGATTGCCCACCTGGGAGCGAGCCTCGCGGCCTGCTTTTTTCAGCTTGCGATTTGTAGTAACGCTGTCGTAGGCTTTAGCCAAAAGTAAAATATTGACAATAATAGCCAGCTGCCAATTAATATAGAATAAGATACTAATGGTACCCAGCATAAAAATTATGCACACTAAAAGATAGTTGGGGCCTAAGAAGATCAGCTCACGAATTTCGCCCACGTCACTCACAATGCGGCTCACCAGCTGCCCCACCCTTTGGTTATCAAAAAAGCGAAAGCTCATGGACTGCACATGGCGAAACAAGGCGCGGCGCATATCCTGCTCAATCAGCGCGCCGATAGTGCGCCCATGACACATCACCTGATAATTGATAAAACAGTTGAACAAGTATAAGGCCAAAAGTCCTGCCGCCGCCTTAAGCAGCAGGGGAATATTGCCCTGTGGCAGAATCTCATCCATGATATAACGCATATAAAGAGGAAAAAATAGCTCTATTAAGGATGTTACAACAGCTCCCAAGAGCGTAAACAGCAGCACCTTTTTATAAGGAATGTAAAAGCGTAGAAATCTTCGCAGCATATATACCTCGTAAACAATTTTTTATCTTTATATTATATCATATTTTTCTGTATTTGGGCAGCAAAAAAGCGTCAGTCTTCATTATGCAAGAAAACTGACGCTTACTTTTTTAGAGCTTAATTTCGAAAGGACTGAGCTCGCCCTTGCGCAGGGCATCGATAGCAATAAAGTTTTTCTCCACCATATTGGAAACAGTGGACTCTACATAGAAGGCCAGATGCGGGCTCACGATAACATTGGGGAAGCTGCGCAGCATGGCCAGCTCATCGTTATCAATATGATCGCCCATGCGATTGCAGTAATATAAGCCTGCTTCATCCTCGATAACATCCAAGCCTGCGGCACCAATTTTGCCACTCTTAAGGCTGGCGATTAGCGCTGCAGAGTCAATAACATTACCACGAGCAGTATTGACAATAATTACACCGTCCTTCATCTTATCGATGGCAGTCTGGTCAATCAAATGGAAGGTGTCCTTATTAGAGGGCACATGCAGGGAAATAACATCACTTTGAGCGTACAGGGTATCCAAATCCACATACTCCACCTGCTCGGCCAATTCTTTTTTCGGGAAGCGGTCGAAGGCTAGGATACGGCAGCCAAAGCCACTCAAATATTGAATCAAAATTTGGCCAATGTGACCGGTGCCCACTACGCCCACTGTACAGTTGCACAAATCCTTGCCCATTTTACCCTTCAGAGTGTAATCCTGAGCTGCGGCACGAATCATGGATTGCTGGAATTTACGAATGCTGCACAAAATCAGCATCAGAGCATATTCAGCCACACATTCTGTAGGATAGGGAGTGGTGGAAATATGCATTCCCAGCTCCTTAATCAGCTTCGCCGGCAGATGGTCATAACCAATGGCACGGGTCAGCATATATTTTACGCCGTAGCTGTGATAGGTACGCACCCATTCCTCACGCATTTCGCAGGGAGTGCAGCTCACACCATCACAGCCCTTGGCCAGCTCCAAATTACGCTCGTTAGGATATTCAGCGGTCCACACAAAATCTATGCCATATTGCTTACTGAATTTCTCAGCAAAAGCCAATTCATCAAAATCTCGTAAAGCGTAAAAAGCTATTTTCATCTTCCATTACTCCCTCATTTTTAATCTAACGCAATATATTTTTGGCTACTTCTTTAAGCCAGCTTTTTGCAGACAAAATAAGCCAACGAAGCTATCAAAGCACCATAAGCCCGCATTTTTAGCTTGGCAACATCCACAAGCTGCGGATTAGCAGCGTGTAGCTTGTTAATACCGAACATAATAAGCCACAGACTGATGATAGCAATGATGCCTGCCAGATAGTCCCAGCTTTCTAGCTTGGCAAAAAAATCCATTCACTTCCCCCCTCATTTATGGTTACATACATAATTATAGGGACAATTAGGACAGAGTGCAACCCCTGCAGCAATACTTTTTGCAATTGTCACAGATTCTGTAACATCATTTTGGTAATTAGTATTATTTTGTTCTGCTCGAATGGCTTTCGGTTCTATGCAAGGGAATTCTGCTTCCGTACTTTTTTTAGCTATTTCTTCACACAGCTTGAGCGCCGCAGCATAATAATCACAGCCTTGCTTTTCATTACCTTCCTGCAAGCTCCAAGACGTATTATTGCGCAAAAAGTGCAGCTCTGCTGCTAGCTTAGGCTGCTGTCCCCTAGCCCAACGCTCACGAACCACCTTTTCGTAGATGGCTAGCTGGTAGGCATAACCAACATCGGGCTCTCCATCTATGGGTGGACGCCCCGTTTTGTAATCCACAATCAGCAGACTACCATCGGGCTTGAAGGCCAAGCAATCGATGATGCCGCTGAGGACAATATCATTTTCAGCATAGAGGGTGAAGGCCTGCTCCCGCAGCTGTTTTTTAGGGATGCGCTTGTATAAATCGCTGGCCAGATAGCCCTCCAGCATTTTGCGCGCCTCGTCACCCTCATACAGGGGTGCATTCTCTTTAATAGCCTGTGCCAGGGCCGTCTCCAAATCGCCCTTGTACAGCTCCAACGCTCTATGAATGACGGAGCCCAGGTCTTTGGCAGAAAGGGAGCTTATAAGTGTAGCTTGAGCATTAGAAATACTACTTGCTGTCATGCTACTAATCACAGGCTTTTCAGCGCTAGCATCCACATCCGACTCTCCATCCACCGATGGCAAGCCCATCACATATTGGTAAAAATACTGCCTTGGGC
>CAMFET010000124.1 GCA_945949475.1 uncultured Phascolarctobacterium sp. | reverse complement strand
ATCCGGAATATTTCCGTGAGAGCGATATTATAGCAGGCGATTTTCATTATATTAAAAAATTTATGCCGGATAGCCTGCCCGGTAAAATAATCATTACCAATACGGTGACAGCGGCTGACAGAGAAATGCTGAAAAAGGCCGGTGTCAAAATTTTAGTTACAACTACCCCTTGCATTAAGGGGCGTAGCTTTGGAACCAATGTGATGGAAGCATTGTTGGTGGCCTTACAAAATGGGAAGGGCCCTCTAGCTGCTACAGAGTATTTAAAGCTTATCGAGCATTATCATATTAAATCTTCTGTGGAGTACTTAGCTGCGAAGGAGTAGTATTAATCATGGAAAAATTTGCTTTTATCTTTCATCCTCTTACTTTAGAGGACATGGAGCATTTGTCTCCCGTTATGAAGTATATACCGGACCCCATCATTGAAGCCTGCCTGAAAATGAAAAAACCGTTTAAGGTTTCGCATATCACAGGCATCAAGAGCCCCTATGCCGAGGCAGAGGGCTGGTTCGTGGGCTGTCCCTTAACTGCTAAGCAGATGATGACACTGCCGGAAGAATTTGTTATGGATCGCATTATTGAGTCCGGTAAGGTGGCTCAGGAGCTGGGCGCTAAAATCGTAGGGTTGGGCGCTTTTACTTCCATTGTGGGCGATGCTGGTATAACTGTGGCTAAGAATCTTGATATTGCCGTTACCAGCGGTAATAGCTATACGGTAGCCACTGCCATTCAAGGCACTAAAGAAGCTGCTCGCATGATGGGCAAGGATTTACGTGAGTGCCGTGCTGTGGTAGTTGGTGCAACTGGCTCCATCGGTGCTGCGAGCGTACGGCTTTTGTCCAAGGAGGTAAAGCATATTACCTTGGTTGCCCGGCATATGGGGCCGCTTGAGGAGCTGGCTCAGGAGCTGATTGAACAAAATCACTGTGAAGTGGCTGTGAGTCAGGATATTCATGCCTCTTTAAAGGAAGCCGATATTGTGATTACTGTTACCAGTGCTTTAGACTTTTTGATTGAGCCCGAGGATTTAAAGCCCGGCTGCGTTGTGTGCGATGTAGCGCGTCCGCGCAATGTATCTCGTGAGGTATCCCTAAAGCGCAACGACGTGCTGGTTATTGAGGGCGGTATCATTCACGTTCCCGGTAATGTTGACTTCCATTTCAATTTTGGCTTCCCGCCGCGCACTTCTTATGCTTGCATGAGTGAGACCATGATTTTGGCCTTGGATGGACGCTACGAAAACTTCTCTTTGGGACGCAATTTGGATATCAATAAAATTAATTTAATTTCCCAGCTGGCAGATAAGCATCATTTCCGCATGTCCGGCTTCCGCAATTTTGAACGTGCCGTATCTAACGAGCATATTGAGGAAGTTCGTCATAATGCACAAATGGCACTGGCTATCCACGGCTTTTAATATTGACAAATAAATCTGGCACAGCTTATAATGATGGCACAGGTTAAATATATTCAAGTAATTTATGATAAAGGAGCAGGAAAATGGCAATTAAAGAAACTCAAATCACCGCTGAAGGCCTTCAAAAATTAGAAGAAGAATTAGCGCAACGTAAAAGTGTGATTCGTGAAGAAATCTTAGAGCGTATTAAAGAGGCAAGAGCTCAAGGCGACTTAAGCGAAAACTCCGAATATGACCAAGCTAAAGAAGACCAGGGCAAAAACGAAAGCCGCATTGTGGAACTGGAGCAGATGATCAAAACTGCGGTTATCATCGATACCTCTGCTTCTTCCAAGGAGGGCAAGGTTTCCTTGGGATGTACTGTAGTCTTAAAGGATATGGAAACTGATGAGGAAGAAACCTATACCTTGGTTGGCACCACCGAAGCTGACCCCTTTGACAACAAGATTTCTAATGAATCTCCTGTAGGCAAGGCTGTTATTGGCAAAAAGATTGGTGATGTTGTGGTAGCTGTAACTCCTGCAGGCGAGCTGTCTTATAAAATTTTGGAAGTAAAATAATAAAGGAGCTAGAGCATGGCAGAAAATAAACAACAAGTTGAAGAAAAGGCTCTTACTGAGATAGAAATCAACGAACAAATGCAAAATCGCATTGATAAAATGCATAAGATTGAAGAGCACGGCTGGCGTCCCTTTGGTCATCGCTTTGAGTGGACTCATCGCAGTGCCGATGTAAAGGAGCAATTTGAAGCCCTCGCTGAAGCTGAAGCAGAAGTAAAGCTGGCTGGTCGTGTAATGGCTATTCGTGGCCATGGCAAAACCTGCTTTATGGATATGCAGGATAAAACTGGCCGCATGCAGCTGTATGTGCGTAAGGATGTGCTGGGCGAGGAAGATTATTCCTTAGTCAAAATGATGGATATTGGTGATACTATTGGTGTTACCGGCATTCCCTTCCGTACTCATATGGGTGAGATTTCCATTAAGGTTGTGAAGATGGAAATGCTGTCTAAATCCCTGCGTCCGCTGCCGGAAAAATGGCATGGCTTGAAGGATATTGAAACTCGTTATCGTCAACGCTATGTGGATTTGATTGTTAATCCCGAAGTACGCGATACCTTTGTTAAACGCAGCCAAATTATTAGAAGTGTACGCGAGGTTTTAGATAGCCACGACTTTTTAGAGGTTGAGACTCCGATTTTGAACACCATCGCTGGTGGTGCTGCTGCTCGTCCTTTTATCAGCTATCATAATGCTCTGGATATGCAGGTTTATATGCGTATTGCTCCGGAGCTTTATTTAAAGCGCCTGATTGTCGGCGGCATGGATCGTGTTTATGAATTGGGTCGCGTGTTCCGTAACGAAGGCATTGACAACAGACATAATCCCGAATTTACTAGCGTAGAAATCTACCAAGCTTTTGCTGATTATCGTGACATGATGGATTTGACCGAGGAAGTGGTAGTTAAGACTGCGTTGAAGGTTTTGGGTACCACCAAAATCACCTATGAAGGCGTAGAAATCGAGCTGGCTTCTCCGTGGAAACGCATTAGCATGATTGACGCTGTCAAGGAATATTCCGGTAAGGACTTCACCAATGTAACCGACTTGGAAGAAGCTCGTGCTATTGCTAAAGAGCTGAATGTAGCTATTGAGCCCACCTTTGGTATTGGCAAGATTATCAATGCCTGCTTCGAGGAATATGTGGAAGACAAGCTTATTCAACCGACCTTTATTACTGGCCATCCGAAGGAAATTTCTCCCTTGGCTAAGAGCAATCCCGATAATCCGGAAATTACCGATCGTTTTGAGGCCTATATTTATGGTCGTGAAATCTGCAATGGCTTTACCGAGTTGAATGATCCCATTGATCAACGCGAACGCTTCCTGAAACAGGTAGAAGAACGCGCTAATGGTGACGAAGAAGCTAATATGATGGACGAAGATTTTGTCAATGCTTTGGAATATGGTCTGCCTCCTACAGGTGGTCTGGGTATCGGCATTGATAGACTTGTTATGTTCCTGACCGATAGCTCTACTATCCGTGACGTCCTGTTCTTCCCGACTATGAAGCCTTTAAAGGGTGAAGCACACCCTGTTGCACTGCCCGAGCAAATCAGAGCTGAAGTGGCTCCTGTAGCACAGGAAGCTGTAGAAGCTGCTCCCGAGGTTATTGATTTCTCCAAGGTGGAAATTGAGCCTCTCTTTGCCGATTTCGTTGATTTCGACACCTTCAGCAAATCTGACTTCCGTGCTGTAAAGGTTAAGGATTGTGTTGCTGTGCCCAAGAGCAAGAAGCTGCTGCAATTTACTTTGGATGATGGCACTGGTGCTGACCGCACTATTTTGAGCGGTATCCATGCCTTCTATGAGCCCGAAGAGCTGTTGGGCAAGACCTTGATTGCTATTGTAAATCTGCCTCCGCGCAAGATGATGGGCATCGAGTCCTGCGGTATGCTGCTGAGTGCTGTGCATCATGAAGAGGGCGCAGAGAAGCTGCATCTGCTGCAGGTTGATCCGCATATTCCTGCTGGTGCTAAGCTGTATTAATTGCCTAATAAAGAGCTGTGGAAGCATTGATGTGGCTTGCGTTGGTGAAACCGACGCAAGCCATTTTTGTTTAGATGTTGCTTACCGGGAAAAGGTGAAGCAAAAAAAGCACTAAAAACTTGCAAAAAACTTGCAAAAAGGTGTTGACATTAAAAACGCGCTGTGGTATTATATACAAGTCGACGCGAT
>CAMFET010000123.1 GCA_945949475.1 uncultured Phascolarctobacterium sp. | reverse complement strand
CATACCCATATCAGTAATCTTTAATCTCGGTATAACTGGCAACGCCATAAAACTCAAACTAATAAACGGATCAATATTCCTAGGCACCCCCTGCGCATGAGCCTGCTCCGCAATCTTCTCAAGATCAACAATCAACTTTTCAGGAGCCTCGCTGCTCATCAACCCACAAATATTCAACGGCACCGTGCCCACAACCTGCCCCTCGCGCACCAAGGTGTACCCACCCTGCACACGCACCAGCTCGTTTGCGGCCACCAACATATCCCTAGGACTCGTGCCAATCACAATCAAATTATGAGAATCATGGGCCACAGTCGTCGCTGCCGCGCCACGCTGCAAACCATAGCCACGCAATAGCCCCAAGCCCACATGCCCCGTGCCATGGTGTCGCTCCAGCACGGCGATCAGATACAGCTCACCAGCAGCTAACTCCGATGCCACATCCTCGCCCATAATGGACTCCCGTTCCGTATACACATCACCGGGCACCATGCGAATCACAGGATACTCCTTGCCCGCTTCAAAATGGCTCACAGCAAAGGTCTCCTCGCTAAAGGCTGCCGGACGCACACTGCCCTTCAGGCTGGCCGCTGGTTCCACAGGCACTATCCTAGCGGCCTCCGCCCAAGCGTCCCGCCCATGCCAGAACACATGCAGGGGCTCCAAATCCTCCAGATTATTAAACACAACTATATCCGCGTCATACCCCGGCGCTATCGCGCCCACATGCCGCAGCCCAAAAAGCTTCGCAGCGTTAATGCTGGCAATCCTTAAAGCTCGCACCGGGTTCATGCCCAGCGCCACCGCCAGCTTCACGCAATAGCGAATGGTGCCCTCCTTGCGCATGTCCGCCAAATGCTTATCATCCGTACAAAAGGCAAGATTCTGCACATCGATGCCGCTAGCTAAAACTCCTTTTATAATGGACTCCAAATTACGGGCAGCGCTGCCCTGACGCACCAAAACGCCTAGACCGGCACGCAGCTTTTCCAAGGCCTCTGCCCAAGACATTACTTCGTGGTCCGTATCAATGCCACTAGCCGCATAGGCCTGCAGCTCCTTGCCCGTAACCGCAGGCGCGTGACCGTCCACAACGCGCTTTTCGGAGTGGAATAAGTCCAGCTTTTTGTGCACCTCGGCGTCATTATAGAGCACGCCGGGCACATTCATCATCTCGCCCATGCCCAGCACGCCCTCGTCGTGCATCAGCTCCGCCATGGCCGCTGCGTCCATGACGCAGCCAGCATGCTCAAAGGGCGTAGCAGGCACGCAGCTGGGCAGCTCCACGTAATAATTAATGGGCATCCGTCCACCGGCTTTTAGCATATAGCGAATACCCTCCGCCCCGGCCACATTAGCAATCTCGTGAGGGTCCGTAATCAGCGTAGTGGTACCCCAGCGCAGCTCCTCGCGCACATAGCTTTCCGGAGCGGCCATGCTGCTTTCCACATGGCAATGCCCGTTGATTAAGCCCGGAGCAAGATACGCTCCCTGCACATCAAGCACCTGCTTGGCCTTACTATAGCTACCACGGGGCCCAATACCAGCGATTTTGCCATCAGCAATGGCCACATCCGCTTCATAAATTGTTTCGGTCAACACGTCAACAACCCTGCCGTTCTGTAAGAGCAGATCAGCAGGGTCGTTGCCTAATGCGACCGCTCTAATACGGTCGTTCATATTCTGTTACCTCGATTACATATAAATATATTTTAAGATAAATACTACTGCCAAAGCACAAACGATATAATCTGCCTGCTTTTTCAGCAAAGCACCTGTGGCCAACTTCATGGCCACATAGGAAATAATGCCAAAGGCTATACCATCGCTAACGGAATACATAAAGGGCATAGCAATTGCTGCCATAAAGGCAGGAAAGCTCTCAGCATAATTATCAAAATCCAAGCTTGTCACAGTAGAAAACATCATATAGCCCACCACAATCAAAGCAGGTGCTGTAGCAAAGGCCGGGATCGCTAAAAAGATAGGAGCAAAAAAGAGGCTGGATAAAAACAAAATGGCCACCACTACGCCTGTGAGCCCTGTTCTTCCCCCCGCAGCCACACCAGCGCTGCTTTCTGCGAAGGTGGTGACTGTTGAAGTTCCCAAAAGAGCTCCTATGGCAGTTGCGGTAGAATCCGCCAGTAAAGCACCCTTAATATGCGCAAGTTTGCCCTCTTCATCCAGCATTTTCGCCTTAGCTCCTACACCAATCAAGGTACCCAGCGTGTCAAAAAAATCCACAAACATGAAGCTCAGCATAATCGTTAAAAAATCAAAGGTAGCAACCGCGCTAAAATCCATTTGCAGCAAGGTCGGCTCTAAGCTAGGTACAGCAAGCCCCTTGGAGAAGTCGGGTAAAAGGGAGAAAGCTCCCAGCTTAGGATCAGGAATATAGAAGCCCGAAAGCTCACAGGCAATACCTGCTATCCAAGTCGTCAGAATACCTAAAAGTAAACCACCCGACACCTTTTTGGCAATCAAAATCGCCGTTACAAACACTCCCACACAAGCCAGAGCTGCCCCTATGCCTTGAGAAGCAAAGGTGCCGTCAGCAAGAGACTGCTTAAAAGGGAACAGAGAAACCAAGCCAGGCCCAGCCACAATAATTTTAGCATTTTGGAGACCTATGAAGGCAATAAATAAACCAATACCAGCAGTAATACCAATTTTTAAGCTCATGGAGATGGAGTCAAAGAGCATCTCCCTTATTTTCGTTACCGAGAGTAGCACAAAGATGATGCCCTCAATAAAAACTGCTGTCAGAGCAATCTTCCAAGAATAGCCCATAGCGCCACAAACTGTGTAGGCCAAAAAAGCATTAGGTCCCATGCCGGGAGCTAAGGCAAAGGGATAATTGGACAAGCCCGCCATGAGCAGAGTACCGATAACAGCGCTTACAGCTGTAGCTGTAAAGACTGCGCCCACATCCATGCCCGAAGCACTTAAAATACTCGGATTTACTGCCAAGATATAGGCCATGGTTATAAAGGTAGTAAAGCCAGCGATGATTTCGTTTTGAACAGTGGTTTTATTCTCTTTTAGCTTGAAAATCGACTCAAGCAAGCTCACCGAAGAACACCATCCTTTATTGTTTCTACGTCTGCGTTCTTAGTACGTCAACACTTCCGGTCCATTCTCCGTAATCAAAATAGTATGCTCCCATTGTGCGCTAAGACTGCCATCATCAGTATAAACAGTCCAGTCGTTAGCCGCATCCACGAACACACCCTTGCGTCCCATATTAATCATGGGCGCAATGGTAAAGATCATGCCCGGCACCAAAACCATACCGGTTTTACGCTTGCCCACATGGCAGATAAAGGGATCCTCATGAAAATCAATGCCCACGCCGTGACCACCAAATTCGGTTACCACGCTGTAGCCATGCTTATGCGCCAGCTGGGAAACAGCAGCGCCAATATCGCCAATATAACCCCAGGGCTGTGCTGCAGCAATACCCTTCAACAGACACTGTTTAGTAATGGCCACTAAATCGGCAGCAGGCTTGCGCACCTTGCCAATCATGAACATGCGGGATGCGTCGGCATAATAGCCCTTGTAAATAGTGGAAACATCCACATTGACAATGTCGCCACTCTTGAGCACATCGTGTTCGCTAGGAATGCCATGACACACCTGATCGTTAACGGAGGTACACACACTCTTGGGATAGCCCATAAAGCCCAAGGGAGCAGGAGTTGCACCATGAGCGATGGTGAAATCGTACACAATAGTATTAATTTGCTCGGTAGTCATCCCGGCTTTAATGTATTTTGCGACCTCATCCAACACAGCAGTATTAATCTTGCAGGCTTCACGAATGCCGGCAATTTGCTCCGGTGTTTTAATCATGCAGCGGTCCGGCACTTCTTTGCCCTGGGAACGCAGTAATTCAATTTTTGCATCAATCATTTGGTGGCAGTCCGCATATGCTTTACCGCTGCCACACCAGCACAAATTATTCTTTTCTTCCATGAAATATCTCCTAACTGAAAAAGCTAACAAAATTCTTTTTGTGTCTTCTATTGTACCACATTTAAGGCGATTTTCACATTTTTTGTGGAAAATATTATGACAAAGTTCGGATTTTCTGTTAAAATATTTGCATGCATCTTATTAGCTTAGCAAGTTGAGCTTATGCTGCATGGCGGAGAATCAGAAAGGATGAAAAATTTACTTTATGGAACAATACGCACTCTATTTTATTGAAATTAT
>CAMFET010000122.1 GCA_945949475.1 uncultured Phascolarctobacterium sp. | reverse complement strand
AGGAAGCTCCTCCCTTATGTTTCTTATATTCCCTTATATTCCATTATATTCATGGCAGGTGCACGCCCTGCACCCCTTTTATAGCAAATACGTTGCCAGCATTAAATAAATAACCATGCCGCATTCTGTCAAAAAGCCGTAGGTATCGCCGGTCAACCCGCCCAGCTGGCCGCTCAAAAACTGGGCAATGCCTTGGCAAAGAACGAAGGTGCCCACGGCGGTGTATAAATAGGGCAAGCCGCAGGCATAGACTAAAGCGAGGCACAGGCCAAAGGCGATATACGTATACACGGGCTTGGCATAGGCCTTGAACATATGGCCAATGCCGGTTTTGCGAGCGTATTTATAATTAACGATATAGTTCACCATAAAGGTGCGCGTGCACACGAACATGGCTACAAAGGCGTAAGTTAGCTTCAGCGGCTCAAGCGTCGTATAGGCCGCCACCTTGAGCAGCACCAGGCACACCAGCGCTATCACGGCGTTGGAGCCCACATGGCTATCCTTCATGATTTCCAGCATGCGCTCGCGATCGCGCGCACTAAACACGCCATCGGAGGTATCCATAAAGCCATCGTACATCAGCGCGCCGATAATCAGCAGCTCCGCCAGCACCAGCAGCACCGCCCGCATGAAATTAGGGGTGTGCAGGTACAGTAGGCCATAATTTACCGCGCCCATAAAGAGGCCCATCACCAGTCCCACCAGCGGGAAATAGGGCACGCTGCGGCTAAAATCATCATCGTGCCATTCCGTGCGGTTCGTAAAGCGCAATCTAGTCAAAAATTCCAAGCAGGTTATAAAATCACGCATCTTCTCACCTGCTTATTTATGCAGCTGGTTGTAAACATCCAGCGCGCTCTGCAGCACGACAATGGCGAGACTCGCCCCCGTGCCCTCGCCCAGACGCAGGCCCGCATCCACAATTGGATTAAGCTGCAGCAGCTCCAGCATCGCCTTGGCGGAGATATCACTGCTCAAATGCGAGCACAGCATATACTTGCGGCACTCGGGATAGAGGCCATAGGCCAAGAGTGCGGCGGCAGTGGCGTTCACGCCATCCACCATCGTGGGCACGCGCCGCCTTGCGCCGCCAATGATGACGCCGGCCAAGCCCGCATGGTCGTAGCCGCCAACTTTACAGAGGATATCCATGGCATCGCCCTTACGCGGCTGGTTCTTAGCGAGGCCGTCGATTACAACCTGACGCTTAATGCGCAGGCGTTCGTCGTTGATGCCACTGCCGCGGCCCACCGTAAGCACGGGGTCCAGGCCCAAATAAGCGCTGGCGATGGCGGCGGTGCTGGTGGTGTTGCCAATGCCCATCTCGCCGGTATAGAGCAGGTTGTAGCCCTTATCGATGCACATATCGGCCATCTCGATGCCCACCTGCAGTGCGGCCTCCGCCTGCTCCCTCGTCATGGCCGGTCCTTGGGTAAAGTCATTTGTGCCCCAGGCCACCTTCTTTTGGTAAACATGGTCCATAGCGCTCAAGTCAAAGGCTGTGCCTGCGTCGCACACAAATACATCCGCCTTGGCATGGCGCGCCAGCACCGTAGCACCGGCCGTACCGCGCTTGTAGCCATTAATCATTTGCTTGGTTACCTCCTGCGGATAGGCGCTAACACCATATTTAGCGATGCCGTGGTCACCGCACATCAGCACCATGGCACTTTTGAGCTTGGTGGGCACGCTACCGGTCATGGCTGCAAATTGCTCCACCATCTCCTCCAGCTTGCCCAAATTCTTGCCGGGCTTATCGATGCTGCGCCAGCCAGCACGCACGCTGGCAGCTGCCTGCTCATCCAAGGCAGGGATTACAATTTCTTCCATTATATATACTCCTCTTAATCACGTATTTTATCATCAAATTTAGTCATCAAATCTAAAGGCCAATTTTTTCATATCCACAGCCTGCCCGGCCACGCACAAATAGACATGGTCGGCTGCTTCAGCCACTCTTTGGTTCACCCAACCGGCCAAATCACGGTATTCGCGGGCCATTTGGTTATCGGGCACAATGCCGCTGCCCACCTCGTTGGTCACAAAAACTACTATTTTGCCGCAGGCGCGGGCTGCCGCCAGCAGCTTATCAATTTCGCCATATACGTATTCGCAGCGGTGCAAAAAGTCCACCTGCGCGGGGTCCGGCGCATTTTTGCCATAGAATAAATTGGCCATATAAATGGTTAAGCAGTCAAAGAGCACAGCTTGAGTGTCCTCGCCCAAGCTCGCAAAGACCTTCTCGGCCTCATAGGGTGCTTCGTGGTTCACCCAACGGCCATCATTGCGACGCTCGCGGTGCAGGCGGACGCGCTCAGCCATTTCCTCATCGAGGATTTCGGCGGTGGCTATGTAGTCGCATTTGGGAGAATAATGCAACACATAGCGCTCAGCGAATTCGCTCTTGCCACTGCGGGCCCCGCCCGTAACCAAAATCAATTTTCCAGCCATTTTCTTGCCTCCCTTCATGTTAAAAAAGCCTCCCACTACTGGCGGGAGGCTTAAAAATTACACAAATTACACTTTCTTCCTATTTAATTGCGCACGAAAACCAGCCTATCTCCCGTAAGCCCACGGTTTCGCAACAGGCAGGTCTCCTGGCTTAGCTTCATCGCCCACAGCGCCTTCCCAACTTGCGTCAGTGACATTTATGCTTAGGCTCCACTTACAGTAGCGGGACTGCTCCGGATTCGCACCGGTATTCCCTTTTCAGCGGTGACCGCAGCCACCGCACCTGTCAAAAATTTCCAATTTAGTATATTCTACGCTTTTAGCAATTCTCCTGCTAGAGGGAGAAGAATTTTTAGTGGCTCATTTTACCAATTTCACGAATGACTCACAAGCACTCCGCCGGCAAATAATACAGCCCCTGCTCCAAGAGCTCCGGCTCCTTGCCCATGCCTATAATGCAGCCAGCATCTAGCTCTGCCCCGTGCTCCGCACCATACCCTGCCAAAAGCTCAAAGGCCTTCAGCGTTTTGCGCACACTAAACTCTTCCTTAGTAATAAGCACAGGATACAGCTTGCCCTCCGCCTCCACAATCAGGCTAATCTTTTTATAATTCGAATCCTGATAGAACGAAAGCTTGGGCACCTCGCCCTTTTGCAAATAGCCTTCGCGAATCACATTCACCACATAATTATCAAAAAGATTCTTCAGATAAAAGCTTTGCGTCAAGGCCAGCGGGTCATTAATCTGCAGCAAATAAGCCGCCAAGCCCACATCCCTAAAATACAGCTTGGGCGCCTTCATCAAGCGCTTACCCGGCACATCCGTCAACGGCTGCACCAGGTACACAACCCCGGCCCCAACCAAAAACTGCAGCCACTGCTTAGCCGTAGGAGCCGTAATCCCCACTCCCCCGGCCAAATTAGAATAATTCACCACCGTGCCCGTAAGGCTCGCCGCTACCCCCAAAAAGCGATAAAACTTAATGTCATCGCTCACCGTGGTCTGTTCCATTATCTTGCGCTGCAAAATATCCTTGCAATAGCTAGCATAAAACTGCTTCCTATCAGCCCCGGCCTGCGTGCACTGCGCAAAAAGCTCGCCCTGCACAATAGCAGCCAGCAGATCACGCTTGCTGCTTTGCGGCACAACACCGGGCACAAAAGGCTTAGCCCCATCCAGCTTGAGCGGCAGCTCCACCCACGGCACCTGCGCCTCAGCCAAGGGCTCCTCTAGGTAATACCCCTGGTCCGTAATCGCCAAATAGCTACCCTTGGGCACATCCTCCTTCGCCAAAATCGGCACAAGCTGCGCCGCCAGCTGCAAATTATACAGCACCGCAGGCTTGGGCAACGCCTGCACAAAGGTAGTGGTATAGTTCACAGCCTGGTCGCGCACCACCGGGTCCGCAAAATCCACCGCTGGCAAACCCTCTGCCAGCTGCGCCACAAAAGCCTTTTGCCACTCGCTGCCGCAGTGACTCAACACCACTAGTACATTATTCTTTTGTAATTCTTTGATGCTTTCTTCAAAAATGCTCATTTATTTGTACTCCTTGCGAAAATCTTTATCCTTGCTAAGGCTTCCTTTAGCCATTCCTCTCACAATCTATCTAAGCATCTATATAATTTCAGAAAATTATCATTTATCTTCACTCTTCTCTTGCACTTTCTTTCATTCCATGTTAATATATCTTTAAAACTTAATATCGCGGAAAAGGGAATCTGCCGCAAAGTGATCCTGTTGAGTAGTGCCGTTTGGTGCTGC
>CAMFET010000121.1 GCA_945949475.1 uncultured Phascolarctobacterium sp. | reverse complement strand
TATCGATTTGGGCTTTAGAGTGTTTGAGTATGGTGAAATTTGCCTGTGGGTGGTGCTCTTAGGCACCTGGGCCAGCGATACCTTTGCCTACTTTTTTGGCCGCGCCTTTGGCAAAACTCCCTTCTGCCGCGTGAGTCCCAAAAAATCCTTTGAGGGTGCTGTGTGCGGCTTTGTGGGCTGCTTTATTACAGTGATGGTGCTGAGCCTGTTTTATTTGGGCGTATCCTTGTGGCAGGCCTGCCTGATGGGAGCTGCTGTGGCCTTTTTTGCTCCTGTGGGCGATTTGGTGGAATCCATTATCAAGCGATCCTTTGAAATCAAGGATTCCGGCAATATTTTCCCAGGTCATGGTGGTGTGCTCGACCGCTTTGATAGCTTGCTTTTTACGGCACCAGTAGTTTATTACGTGCTGCTTTTTATCAGCATTTTTAGGATGTTTGAATTTTAATGGTAGGTTTACAGTTTGTGAGGAGATAAAATGAAGAATATCACTCTTTTAGGCAGCACGGGCTCCATTGGTCGTCAGACCGTGGAGGTGGCGCTAGCTAATCCTGACAAAATTAAGATTAAGGCTTTAGTGGCTCACAAAAGTGATGAGCTTTTGGAAGAGCAGATTAAAGTACTGCAGCCCGACCTAGCAGTGCTTTCTGATAAGGAAGCGGCAGCAAGGCTCACCTCACGCTACCATGGCCGAACCGAGATTTTGGCCGGTGAGGAGGGCGTGCTGGCCGCGGCAACCTATGCTGGTTCGGACACAGTGCTGGCCTCCATGGTTGGTTATGCAGGACTGCGACCGACGTTGGCGGCTATTAACTGCGGTAAAAACATTGCTCTAGCCAATAAGGAAACCTTAGTGGCGGCGGGCAGCATTGTGATGCAGGCCGTAGCTGATAAGGGTGTAAGCCTAACTCCGGTGGACAGCGAGCATAGCGCTATTTTTCAGGCGTTGCGCGGGGGTAGAGAAAATGAGGTCAAGCGCCTTATCATCACCGCTTCTGGTGGTCCCTTCCGCGGTAAAAAGCGCAGTGAGCTGGAAAATGTGACACTGGCTCAGTGCCTGAACCATCCCAATTGGAGTATGGGCAAAAAGGTGACGCTGGATTCCTCCACCTTGGCTAACAAGGGCTTGGAGGTTATGGAAGCGCATTGGTTGTTTAATATGCCGTATGAAAAAATTGCTGTGGTGGTGCACCCGCAGAGCATTGTGCACAGTCTTGTGGAATTTTGCGATGGCAGCGTGATTGCCCAAATGGGTGATCCCGACATGCGTTTGCCCATTCAATATGCACTAAGCTGGCCGGAGCGTTATCCATATGCCTTCGACCAATTGGATTTAGTGAAATATGGAACGCTGACCTTTGAAGCGCCGGATTTAGAGGCTTTCCCATCCTTGGCTATTGCTATCGAGTGCGGCAAGGCTGGCGGTACGCTGCCCTGCGCCTTCAATGCAGCTAATGAGGAAGCTGTTAATGCCTTCTTAGAGGGCAAAATTAAGTATTTGGATATTCCCTATATTACTGCTAGTGTTACCCAAGCGCATCACAATGTGCTTGTGCCCACGCTTGAGGATATTGAAGCAGCGGACGCAGCAGCACGTGTGGCAGCGCAGGCAGTAATTCGTTCTTTGTAACTGTAGTTTTCACTAACAGTCAAGAACGTGCCAGAGACAAGTAATGGCGACGACGTATGCAGAATACTCCTAGAAGCCGTTACGCAGGATTATGGTGCGTTAGTGGCTGTTACTTAGGAGGTTTAATGCTTACAATATTAGCGGCTATTTTGGTCTTTGGTATACTAGTTACTGTGCATGAGTTTGGCCATTTTATCACTGCCAAGCTCACCGGTATGCGAGTTGATGAATTTGCTATTGGCTTTGGGCCCAAGCTTTATCAGCAAAAGGATGGTGACACGCTCTACAGCCTGCGTGCCATACCTCTTGGTGGTTATAATAAAATTGCTGGTATGGACCCCGAGGATCCTGTAACCCCAGACTCCTTTAAATCCAAGTCCATACCTAAAAGGATGCTGGTTATTTTGGCTGGCTCCTTAATGAATTTCCTTTTACCCATCATCCTATTCAGTGGTATCTTTTTTATCCAAGGCATGGATAGATTAGTTAACGAGCCGGTGCTGGGCAATGTAATGCTGGGCATGGCTGCAGATAGGGCGGGCCTGCGTGAGGGAGACAAAATCTTGGCTATTAATGGCAAGCCCATGCAGGATTGGAAGGATATTGTCGTAACACTGCGTGCTAACGGCACCAAGGAAGTGGCCATTGAAGCGGAGCGCAAGGGTGTAGTAAAAAAATATACCCTTCAGCCGGAGTACGATGCTGAGGCTAAACGTCCCTTGATTGGTATTACACCTAAGTTTGAAAAGGTGGAAATGAGCTTTACCGCTTCTATAAAAGAAGGCGTTAGCTATACAAAATTTATTATTATTTCCATGGTTGATGGGTTATCTAAAATTATCACCGGCAAGGCCCCCGCGGAGGTATCCGGTCCCTTGGGTGTGGCCCAAATGGCGGGACAGGTGGCTGAAAAGGGCCTGTTGCCTTTGATGAATTTTGTAGCCTTTTTGAGCATCAACCTAGGTGTGATTAACCTTTTGCCGTTGCCGGCATTGGATGGTGGTCATTTTGTTTTGTTGGTTTTGGAGGCTCTGCGCGGTAAGCCCTTGGGCGCCAAGGCCATGAATAATATCCAAACTGTGGGCGTTGTGCTGATTTTGGCCTTAACTATTTTTTCCACAGTGAAGGATATTACACGTTAAGAGGTGAGAAAGGTGTTTGCTCGTAGAAAAACACGTCAATTAAATGTGGGCGGAGTGCTCATAGGTGGTGACGCTCCTATTGCAGTGCAGTCCATGACTAATACCCATACTGATGATGCAGTGGCTACCTTGGCGCAAATTCATAAGCTGGCCGCTGCTGGCTGTGATATTATACGCTGTGCTGTGCCGGATATGGCGGCAGCGGAGGGCTTAAAGACTATTTGTAAGGAAAGCCCTATACCAGTTATTGCTGATATTCACTTTGATTATAAGCTGGCCTTGGCAGCCATTGAGGCCGGAGTGCACGGCTTGCGTTTAAATCCGGGCAATATTGGTGGCGAGGATAGGGTTAGAGCAGTGGTTGAGGCTGCTCGTGAGCGCAATCTGCCGATTCGCATTGGCGTTAATGCTGGTTCCCTGCCTAAGGATTTGCTTGAAAAATACGGCCATCCTACGGCGGAAGCCCTGGTGGAGGCAGCATGGCGTCACATTCATATTTTAGAGGATATGGATTATCGCAATATCAAGGTCTCCTTAAAGGCGCACGATGTACCTCTGACGCTGGCTGCCTATCGCTTGCTGGCAAGCCAATGTGATTATCCCTTGCATGTGGGTATTACTGAGGCAGGTACAGTGAACAGCGGCATTATTAAATCGGCTGTTGGCATTGGCACACTATTGGCCGAGGGTATTGGCGATACCATTCGTGTATCCTTAACTGGTGATCCGGTGAACGAGGTGAAGGTGGCCTATGATATCCTCAAGGCTTTAGGCCTGCGGGAGCACGGCCCCACTTTGATAAGCTGTCCTACCTGCGGACGCACACGTATCAATTTAGAAAAGCTGGCCTTGGAGGTGGAGCGTCGCTTAGAGGGCATCACCGAGCCTATTACTGTGGCCGTAATGGGCTGCGTGGTTAATGGACCTGGTGAAGCACGCGAGGCCGATGTGGGCCTAGCCGGTGGCATTGGCGAAGGACTTATTTTCCGCAAGGGAGAGGTGCTGCGCAAGGTGCCGGAAGAAAAGTTAGTCAACGAGCTTTTTGTTGAGATAGAGAAAATTTTACTTGAGAGGAAGGTATCCCATTAATGAGAGTTTCTAAAATGTATGCACCCACCCTGCGTGAGGTTCCCTCCGAAGCGGAGATTCCCAGCCATCAGCTGCTGCTGCGCGCTGGCTTTATGCGTAAATCCACCAATGGTATGTACACCCTGCTGCCCTTGGCTTGGCGTGTTATCAAAAAGATTGAAAATATTATCCGCGAGGAAATGGATAGAAAGGGCGCACAAGAAATCATGATGCCCATTCTGCAGCCTGCTGAAATTTGGCAGGAGAGCGGCCGTTGGGGTGCTTATGGCGCTGAGATGATTCGCTTAAAGGACCGTCATGGCCATGAATATTGCCTTGGCCCTACTCATGAGGAGATGGTGACCACCGTAGTGAAGGCCGATGTGCGCTCTTATC
>CAMFET010000120.1 GCA_945949475.1 uncultured Phascolarctobacterium sp. | reverse complement strand
GCTGTCCAGTCCCAAAACTGCAGCCATGGAGCCTTGTCCCACGGGCACAGCCTCTTGCATGAACTGGCCACGCTTGTGCACTGCTACAACTGCGTCAGCGAACTTCATCGCACCAACATTTACCAGAGCGGAATACTCACCCAGGCTGTGGCCTGCAGCCACAGCACAGCTGATGCCGTGTTCCTTCAGTACAGCGCCGCAAGCGGTGCTAGCGGTGAGGATGGCGGGTTGGGTGTTAGCAGTCAGCTGTAAGTCAGAAGCAGGGCCCTCAAAGCACATTTTGCTGATGGAATAACCAAGTGCTGCATCAGCCTCTGCGAAAATCTCTCTAACAACGGCATATTCATCATAAAATGCCTTGCACATACCCACAGTCTGGGAGCCTTGTCCCGGGAAAACGAAAGCAATCTTGCTCATAGGAAAAACCTCTCTTTCTAATTATACTCGCTAATAACAAAACCTTCTATAGTCAAATGCATTTTTTCTTAAAAATCTTATTTGCTCCACTTCAGTACAATGGCAGCCCAGGTAAGACCTGCGCCAAAGCCATCCAGGATGATGTTATCACCCTTCTTCAGCTTGCCTGCAGCCTGTGCCTCGCACAGAGCGATAGGAATAGAGGCAGCGGAGGTGTTGGCATACTTATCCACATTCACCCATACCTTTTCCATAGGCAGCTTCAAACGCTTCGCAGCGCTGGTGATGATACGCAGATTAGCCTGATGCGGGAAGAGCATATCCAGCTCTTCCGGCTTCATGCCTGCGTTTGCCAAGGCCTTCTTCGCAGTTTTACCCATAATTTGGATGGCAAATTTAAAGACCTCGGTGCCATTCATATGAATGGTGTGCTCGTTATTAGCCACGGTTTCGGGGCTGGCCGGCTTACGGCTGCCGCCTGCGGGCTGGAACAAATGCTTGCCACCGTTGCCGTCAGCACCCATATCGATGCCCAGCACGCCGTAGCCCTCTTCAACCTCGCCCACTACTGCTGCACCGGCGCCATCGCCGAAGAGTACGCAGGTGTTTCTATCCTTCCAGTTCATAATGCGAGACAAGGTCTCCGCACCAATAATCAAAATTTTATTATACAGGCCAGTTTTTACCATTTGGCTAGCCACTGCCAGGCTGTACACAAAGCCGCTGCAGCCTGCTGCCAAATCAAAGGCAGCTGCGTTCTTAGCGCCCAAGCGAGCTTGCACTAAGCAGGCAGTGGAAGGGAAAATGTGGTCGGAGGAAGCAGTTCCTACGATGACCAAATCAATTTCCTCCGGGGATACCTTGGCATCCTCCAAAGCCTTTACAGCTGCATTGTAAGCCAAATCGCTGGTTGCTTCTTCCGGAGCAGCAATATGTCTTTGTTTAATACCGGTGCGTTCAGTGATCCATTCATCACTGGTATCAACCATTTTTTCCAAATCAAAATTAGTCAGAGTTTTTTCAGGAACATAATGTCCCACGCCTAAAATACCAACTGCTCTTGTCATTTATCTATTTCCTCGTTTCTTTTTGATTCAGCAATGCGCTGGGCAATAATGCTGACTACATCCTGCTCGGCAAAGTCCATTGCCACACGAATTGCATTGGTAATCGCCTTGGCCTTGGAGCTGCCATGGCAAATTATAAAAGGAGCACGAATGCCTAAAAGCAAAGCACCGCCGTATTCCGCCGGGTCCAGACGCTTTTTGAGACTTTTGAGTGCCGGTTTGATAAGAAGGCCGCCAAGCTTAGCTAAAATGCCACCGTTTATAATGGCCTCCTTCACGAGAGTCATAATGGCGTTTGCCAAGCCCTCACCAAACTTCAGCACCACATTACCTACAAAGCCATCGCAAACTACTACGTCCACAGTGCCCTTGTTAATATCACGACCCTCCACATTACCAATGAACTTGATGGTCTTTTCCTTTTTCAGCAAAGGATAGGTTGCCAGAGCTTGTTCGTTACCCTTAGTTTCTTCTTCACCGATGTTCAAAAGTCCTACCCGCGGCGAAGAAATTTTAAGAATTTTTTCTGCATAAACCGTGCCCATGATAGCGCTTTGGGCCATATGCTCAGGCTTGGCATCTACCTTAGCACCACTATCCAGCACTACAGTAGTGCCGGTCAGGCTGGGAATAGGAGTGGCAATAGCCGGACGCTCCACACCCTTAATGCGCCCTACGCCAAAAAGAGCTGCTGCTACAGCAGCACCCGTACTACCGGATGATACCAAAGCATTGCACTCCTTATTGCGCAACAGTCTTGCAGCCACCACGATGGAAGCATCTTTTTTAGACTTAACAGCGATGGCAGGATGCTCGTACATCTCGATAACCTCGCTGGCATGATGAATAGTAATTCTTTCATCCTTGTCTGCATGGTATTTTACCAGCAGCTCCTTGATAACCTTCTCATCACCCACCAGTACCGTTTCACAGCCATAGGCTTTAACCGCATTTACAGCGCCTAAAACCAGCTCCTTGGGACCATAATCGGTGCCCATAACGTCTACTGCGATTTTCATGCTTCCTGCTCCCTTTCATGCTTGGCGCGCTTGTCCATGGAAACAATTATGAACTTCGCGCGGAATACTTCCTCATTATTATTTTTTATACTTACAAAAATATAATATTTATCCATCCGCTTATGGGTGACAACCGCCTTGGCCACCAGGGTAGCACCAGCGCTCACAGGCACCTTGTACTTCACATTTCCCACTGCAGTGAGTGCCTTTTCGGCATCCACCACTGCCAGCGCCAAGGTATTGGCCATGGCAAACATATAGTAGCCTCGCGCAATACCGGTTTTTTCCAGCACCATATCGTTGGATATTTTTAAAGTAGATATGCCCACCTTATTTAATTCCAGGTCCAAGAGCTCGCCCACAATATCTTTTTTATCGATGGCGCGCACCTTGGTTTGGGCATCCTCAGCCATGGTACGTGTTCTGGCCCGCAGCTCCGGAATCCCCAGCGTAACTCGGTCCAAACGGATGGTTTGTACGCTGACGTTTAGCAGCTGCGCCAGCTGCTCATCAGTGCAGAAGGGATTATCCTTCAGCAGCTTCTTTAAGCTCTTGTGACGTATTAACTTTTTCGAAGAATTCATCACTTCACCCGCTTTTTAGTACCAGCTCATAATATCTGTTTTTATTATAAAATGAGACGGGGTATTTGGCAAGTGTTTTTAGTGAGATTTCACAATTTGGCGAAGATTTTTTTACTTGATTAGTTAAAAGAATTTCTCCACCACTTCGTGCTCCCCCTCCCTTTGAAAAGCGAGGTTTCTTGCTAAGGGAACGCAAAAAGCCCCCGGAGATTACTCTCCAGAGGCTTTAGTAAGCTTTAATTATTCAGCAACAGCAATGACTTGTTTGCCATCATAGTAACCGCATTCAGTGCAAACGCGATGGGGCATTTTCAATTCATGACATTGCGGGCATTCAACCATGCCAGGAACGGTCAATTTCCAGTTAGCACGACGTCTGTCACGACGAGCTTTGGACATTTTTCTCTTAGGTACTGCCATTTCTCAACACACCTCCTCAGTGCTATGAAGTGAATTTAATTTTTGATGAATTGCTTCAATGCCGCTAGCCTTGGATCGACGGTAAGTCTGTCACAGCCGCAGTCGCCATCGTTAAGATCAGCGCCACAAACAGGACACAACCCCCGGCAGTCTGGTTTACACAGAGCCTGCATGGGCTCTGCAAGCAGCAGCCCTTCACGAAGCGGTTCTGTTATGTCGATAACATCCGAATCGTAAACAAAAGCATCATTTTCAATATTATCAGCACTGGCAGGATAGAATTTCTCTACCACCTCTGCCTTAGTGACGCCCACGAACTCCTGCAGGCAGCGGCCACAGGTGCGCTGCACCTGGCATTCCATGTGTGCCTGTAAAAGCAAAACATCACCGGCATTGCTCATGCTCCCAACCAGCTTTACTGTGCCGATTATACCCATTTCTTCGGGGCTAATCTCCAGCTCGGCAGGCTCTAAGTCAAAAGCAAGGGGCTTATCTCCAACCAGTCTTTTCTTGATTTGTGCGACATTTATCTTAATCATATTTCACCAATCGTTACAATTATATCGGTCTTGAGGCTCTTTGTCAAGAAAAACCTACGTTTTAAGCAAAAAATATATAACAAATTTTACACTAGGCGGTTTCCCTACAGCTTAATTATGCGTCTGCAAATATTAAATGTATCGCGTGCAATCACCAATTCCTCATTGGTGGGAATGACGAAAATCTTCACCCGAGCGCGA
>CAMFET010000119.1 GCA_945949475.1 uncultured Phascolarctobacterium sp. | reverse complement strand
GCTACGATGCCCAGCTTTTGACCATTGGCAGCCATGTTATAAAGGCTGGCGGTGATGCCGGTAGCACCAACATTAACCTTGGAGGAGGCAGTGGATACGGCGATGGGATGAGCAGCGTCGAACCATTGCGGCTCAATTTCGATGCCTTCTTCAGTAAAGAAGCCCTTATCCATAGCGATAAAAAGCGGTGCACTACTAGTCAAGCGCAGCATACCCAGACTTACCTTAACTTTTTCCTTCGGAGCTGCTTTTTTGGCGTCGTTGCCACCGCAGCCGGCCAGCGCAAGCATCATGCACATGGCCATTAACAATGCTACTATTTTTTTCATGTTAAAACTTCCCTTCTCCCATGCTACTGAGATAATATACGCCATTATTCTACACTATTTTAGGCAAAGATGCACGATTTTTTCGAAGGATTTTACTAAAATATGATAAAAAAGCGAAATCTGTGTGATTTGTAACATTATCTGCCCAAAAGATGTTATAATGATAGTATCCCAAAGTATGACTAGAGTATAATCGAAAGGATGTGTAGGAGTGAAAAGCTCTTGGATGATAAATTTATTAGCTGTGGGCAGTGCTTTAGCATTGGCAGGGACGGCGGCCGCAGCGGATACGCTGCTGGCCAAAACGGCACTGCAGCTTGATAAAGGAAGCGTCACGGCGGAGCTGTGGGGTGACCGCTTGCCCAGCGGCTACAGCGAGGATTTGCTTGTTTTACTTAAGGATGAGCGGGGCAAGCTGGTGACGGCTTATGCGCCCTCGATTAAGGGTGGTTACTATCCCATACTTGAGGCAGTGCAGGTGAAGCCGGTTGATAAGAAGGCGGCGACAGACGCTGGCAATGAGAGCGTGAGCGAAGCTAAGCAGGCTGCGCAGCAGCTGCTGGTGAGCGTGGGGCAGGGCGATTGGCAGGCGGCTAGCGAGTTTAGAATCCTAGATTTTGCAGAACGCAACAAGGTGCAGGAGCTTTTTAGCTCTGCGGATAGCATGGGCCTTGTGAGCAAGGCTTATTCTAATGAAGAAAAGCTTTATGTCACGCTTAAGGATGGACAGCAAAATGTGGCTAATCTGCCCGAGGGAGTGAGCTCAAACCGTATCTACTACGGAGGGCTTTATTCCCTAACCGCACACGATTTGGATGGCGATGGGCAGCAGGAGCTGTTGGGAGCGCAACAGCTCGTTAATGGAAAGCAAAATGTAGCCGATGTGGGCGCTGTGTGGCAGCTTGATGGTGAAAAGAAGTGGAAGCAAAGCAATGTCACGATCATGACTACTTCGCCAACTCCGAAAAGTAATACTGTGAATGATGGTAAAGAGGTTGCAACGGGAGTTATTTTACCTCGTAAAATGGTAGTGCCAGGTGGAGAAGCAACCTATCCAACTTTTGTGAGCCATGATGTGGAGCTGCAAAATAAAATTAATCGGCTTTTGCAATCCGAGTGCGCAGAGTACTTAGATAGCTTTTATCAGGGTAAGGCGGATATGGCCTTTAAGGTAATTACTGCTAATGAACACATTATTTCACTGCAGCTTATCAGCGGCAAAAGCAAATTTAAGCATCATCATGTGAATATCAATCCTAGTACGGGAGAGCTGATTAAGCTAAATCAGATTCTGAATTATAAGGATCCGGACCTAATGCCTTTGCTCAGACTTCTGTGTACTAATAAAAATATGATGTTAGAGTATCAGCCCCCTGCCGAATGGTATATTGAGGGGAAAAATATTTTCTTGATGCAGAATATTTGCGGTCAGGATGAGGTAGCAGGCTTTGCTTTAGGCAATCTACATAAATTTGTATTGGATAAGCGTTGGCTTGAGAAAAATTCTGACTGACCAGTCAGAATATTTTGAAAAACGGAGGAAATGGAAGGAAATTTAAGGAAAATGCCTGTAATTTCTTTAAAAGGCGTTTGCTTTATTTATTTCATTCCAGTATAATAGTCTTATTCTGAAACTGGGTCATAGTTTATTTTATTCATATATTGTGTGCAAGTTTCTGAGTAGAAGGATAAGGAGGTTTTTATATGTTTAGTTTTATCCGCTCCTGCCGTGGGAAGAAGGCTTTGGCTGCTTCTCTGGCAGTGGCAATGATGCTGACGGTAGCAGGCTGTGCTAAAAAACAGCAGGCACCTGCTCAAGCAACCTTGGTAAAGACCATGCAGGTAATCAAGCGCGATACCCCCATCGTGTATGATTACACCGGCTTTGTGCAGGCTCAGCAGGAAATGGAGCTCAAGGCTCAGGTTACCGGCCAAATCACTGGTAAATTCTTCAAGGGTGGCGATACTGTGGTGGCAGGCCAAAAGCTGTACACCATTGACCAACGCACCTATCAGGCTAATTTGCTTAACGCTCAGGCAGGCCTTGCCAATGCTCGCGCTGCCTTGGCCAATGCTGCTTTAAACGCAGAACGTTATACCAAGCTTTATCAAAATGATGCAGTTTCTAAGCAGGTTTTGGATAACGCTTTAACCCAGCGGGACCAAGCCTTGGCAGCAGTAAATGCTCAAGAGGCAATGCTGGAAAATGCTAGAATCAGCATGACCGATACCACTGTTACTGCTCCCTTCACCGGTCGCATTGATACCAGTGCTTTAGAGGTGGGCAACTTTGTAACTGCCGGTCAAACCACTTTGACCAAGATTTCCAATACTGACCCTGTATATGTACAATTCACCATGGCTGAGCCGGAATACCTGAAGCTTTCTGCTTCCAAGGACAACAATGGCGGCGCTGCCTTGGATAATCTGACTGCAGTGCTCAGCGATGGTTCTACCTATGATTTAAAGGGTAAGATTGCCGAGGTTAACCGCGGTATTAACGATAACACCGGTACCTTGACCATTAAGGCTCTCTTTGAAAACCCCGTACGTCGTCTGCTGCCGGGCATGTTTGCTCATATTCAGGCTACTGCCGGCATTCAACAAAACGCATTGCTCATTCCGAAGCGTGCTGTTACCGAAATGCTGTATAAAAAATTCGTCTATGTTGTGGGCTCTGACAATAAGGTTACCATGAAGGAAATCACCCTTGGTCCCAGTGTTGGTCGTCTGTACATGGTAGAAAGTGGCTTAAATGGCGACGAAGTTTTGGTAGTTGAAGGTACTGGTAAGGTACGTCAGGGTGCAGAGGTTAAAGCTCAGCCCATGACCGAGGCAGATCTTGATACCTCTGAGAAGACTCAACAAAAATAAGGAGGTAAGCTAAGTGGCACGTTTTTTTATTGATCGCCCTGTCTTTGCGATAGTGTTAGCGATTTTGATCACCTTACTGGGTGCCCTTGCCGGTTTCAGCTTGCCTATTGCTCAATATCCAAATATCACTAAGCCCCGTATTTCCGTAGAAACCAACTATGTAGGCGCTTCTGCCGACGTAGTTGAAGAAGCCGTTGCTCAGGCTATCGAGCAGAAGGTCAGCGGCGTTGAAAATATGCTGGATATGAGCTCCGTCAGCACCAGTAATGGTCAATACACACTGAATGTACAGTTCAACCTGGAGAAAAATGCCGATATCGCTTCTGTAGAGGTACAGAACCGTGTATCCCAGGCCAACAGCTCCATGCCTAGCGAGGTTAGTGCTTATGGTATTACCACCGCTAAGGAATCTGCTGAAACCATTATGTATTTTGGCTTGTATTCTCCTAATAATACCTATGATGGCATGTTCCTGCGTACATACGCCGATGCGAACTTTATCGACGCAGTAAAGCGTGTTAAAGGCGTATCCACCGTTAGTGAATATGGTCCGGAATATTCCATTCGCTTGTGGCTGAACCCTGAAAAAATGGCTCAGCTGGGCGTTACCGTGGATGATGTGTCCACCGCCATCAAAACCCAAAACATTCAGGCCGCCGTTGGCTCCATCGGTGACCGCCCCACCGCTGCTGAGCAGGAAAAAACCTATTCCGCCAGTGCTCAAGGTCGTTTGAAGACCGTGGAGGAATTTGGCAATGTCATCGTCCGCACCAATAATGGCGATAATCTGAAGCTGCGTGATATCGCGACCATCAAGGAAGGCCCGCGTAACGACATGGTTGTCAGCCGTTTGAACGGCGGCGAATCTGTTGTATTCCCTGTATCCTTAACCTCTGATGCTAACGCTATCGAAACCGTTGGCAAGATTAAAGAGGTTCTGAAGGAAGCGGAAACCCGTTTCCCGGAGGATATGAAGCTGATTGTTATTCAGGATAACACCCAGTTTATTACTGAATCCTTGAACAAGGTTGCTCATACCTTCTTCGAGGC
>CAMFET010000118.1 GCA_945949475.1 uncultured Phascolarctobacterium sp. | reverse complement strand
AGCACAAGGTCCTCAAACACATCGGCCAATACGGCAGGATTATCACCCGCTGCCACGAAGGCTGCATCAATATTCAGCTTCTGGGCTGGCACTGCGGCAAAAACGCCCTTGCTAGCGCCCAGGCTAGCCGCCTTGCGCAGCTCCTGGGTAGTACTGCTTTGGATTTCGCCCTTTTGGGTTAGGCGCTCCAAGGTAGTATCAAAAATCATCAAGGAGTTGATACCAGCCTTTTGAAAATCTTGCAGCACCTTATCCTCGGGTAAGCCGCTAAGCGTAGCCAGCTTGCGCAGTCCCTCATATTCCATGGCCATTTCCACAGTATTATTGGCCTGCTCCACCTTATGGCGGGCTATATTTAGCCACAGGGCGCTGATTAGGCCCAAGATAATCACTGCTAGGAGCACAGGATTATAACGATGCTTCATTAACTTCACCTGCACTTAAATTAAATCTTCTTTTGCTGGCTGCGCAGATAGGCCTCTACAAAGGGCATCAAATCGCCATCCATCACAGCACCAATGTTGCCGGTTTCACAGCCAGTACGGTGGTCCTTGACCAGTGTATAGGGCTGGAAGACATAGGAGCGAATTTGGCTGCCCCATTCAATGTTCTGGTAATCGCCGGCCAAATCGCTTACGATGGCATCCTGCTTAGCCTTTTCGAACTCATATAATTTTGCGCGCAGCATTTGCGTACATTTTTCACGGTTTTGGATTTGGGAGCGCTCCTGCTGGCATTGCACCACGATGCCGGTGGGCTCATGGGTCATGCGCACAGCAGAGGAGGTTTTATTTACGTGCTGACCACCGGCGCCGCTAGCGCGATAGGTATCGACACGTACTTCGTCCCAATTAATCTTTACATCTACATTATCATCCAGCTCCGGCATAACGTCGCAGGCTGCAAAGGAGGTGTGGCGGCGAGCGTTAGCGTCGAAGGGAGAGATACGCACTAGGCGGTGTACGCCCTTTTCGGACTTCAAAAAGCCGTAGGCGTTGTGACCATTGACCTGGAAGGTAGCGCTCTTCACGCCAGCTTCATCACCGGGCTGGTAGTCCAGCATCTCTAGCGCAAAGCCATTTTGCTCTGCGAAACGAGTGAACATGCGCAGCAGCATGCTAGTCCAGTCCTGAGCCTCGGTGCCGCCAGCGCCTGCGTGCAGGGTAATGATAGCGTTATTAGCGTCATATTCGCCGCTCAGCAGCATGCCCAGCTCCAAATGCTCCAGCTCCTCGCGGCATTTTGTGAGGAGCTCGTCCATTTCCGGAATCATGCTCTCGTCATTTTCTTCGGCAGCCATTTCCTGCATAATCTCCAGCTCGTCCACGCTGTCGGCCAGCTTATGGAAGCCATCCACTTCTTCCTTCAGTGCGTTAACGTCCTGGGCTGTTTTTTGTGCTTTTTCCGGGTCATCCCAAAAAGTGGGGTCACCCATTTTATGCTCTAATTCGGCAATGCGGTCCTCTTTGACAGCGATGTCAAAGAGATCCCCTCATTTCCTCTAATTTTGCTTGCAAGTTGGCAATCTCAGGCTTATATTCTTCGATCAACAAATTAGTTCACAACCTTTCGTATTAAGCATTATTAGTTATTGGAATTTTGTCCATAAGCAGCCATCTACTTCTGAACAAAATTTATATTATCGACCTTATTATATTTTATACTTCTTCGGCGCCGTGTTCTTCAGATCCAGCAAGATGATCATCGGCAGCCTGGGTAATAACATTTACATGATAAATATAGCGTACTACATCATCCTGAATAGCATCAATCATGGCCTCGAACATATCATAGGCTTCAAATTTATATTCCACCAAGGGGTCCTTTTGACCATATGCACGCAGGCCCACGCCCTCACGCAGCATATCCATAGCATCCAAATGCTCCATCCAGTGGTTGTCCACAACCTTGAGCATAACCAAATTCTCCAGCTCGCGCATCAGCTCGGAGCCAATAGCATCCTCGCGCTGTTGATACCAGTCAGCTGCTACCTTGTGCAGGTGTTCATCCAGCTCCTCGCGGCTCAGGGTTTGCAAAAAGTCCACAGTCAAGAGACCACGGGGTGCATAGAATTCTTCTGCATATTGAATCAAAGCCTTCAAATCCCAGTCCTCAGAATAAACCTCGGGCGGTGCATACATAGCCATGGTGCGGTCCACAACCTTTTCCACCATTTCCTTAATGTTGCCGCTCAAATCCTCCTGACGCAAAATCTTCTTGCGTTGAGAATAGATAACCTCACGCTGTTGGTTCATAACATCGTCATATTCCAAAACGTGCTTACGAATGCTAAAGTTACGTGCTTCCACCTTCTTTTGGGCGTTTTCAATGGACTTGGTTACCAGGCTGTGCTCAATCGGCTCATCATCCTCCATACCCAGCTTATCCATAATGCCAGCAATATTATCGCTGCCAAAGAGGCGCATCAAATCGTCCTCCAGGCTCAGGAAGAATTTGGAAGAGCCGGGGTCGCCCTGACGCGCGCAACGACCACGCAGCTGGTTATCGATACGGCGGCTTTCATGGCGCTCGGTGCCAATGATATGCAGACCGCCCAGTTCGGGGACGCCCTCACCCAGCACGATATCGGTACCACGACCAGCCATATTGGTAGCGATGGTTACAGCGCCGTATTGACCGGCCAAAGCGATGATTTCTGCTTCTTTTTCGTGGTATTTAGCATTTAAAACGTTGTGAGGCACGCCGCGACGCTTCAGCATAGCGCTGAGCTCCTCGGATTGAGCGATGGAGGTGGTGCCCACCAAAACAGGCTGACCAGCCTTATGGCATTCCTCAATCTCGCGCACTGCCGCTTTATATTTAGCCAGACGCGTTTTATAGATTACGTCCGGAGCATCCACACGAATCATGGGCTTATTGGTCGGAATAACTACAACGGGCAGGTTGTAAATCTTCACAAACTCCTGCTCCTCGGTCTTAGCAGTACCGGTCATACCGGCCAGCTTCTTGTACATACGGAAATAGTTTTGGAAGGTGATGGTAGCCAATGTTTGGCTCTCGCGCTCTACCTTCACGCCTTCTTTAGCCTCGATAGCTTGATGCAGACCCTCAGAGAAGCGACGGCCAAACATTAAACGGCCGGTGAACTCGTCGACGATGATTACCTGACCATCCTTAACCACATAGTCGCGGTCGCGGTGCATCAAGGCCTTCGCCTTCAAAGCGCACATAATCTGGTGGGAGTAGTCCACGCCATGTTCGTTATCATAGAGGTTCTTGATGCCCAGCATTTTTTCTGCCTTGGCAATACCCTTTTCAGTGGGTGCAACCTGACGTTGCTTTTCATCAACGGTATAATCCTCATTCTCGGTCATCTTGTCCACAACCTGAGCCATGATGCGGTAAAGGTCGGTGGATTTTTCGCCGGGGCCGGAGATAATCAGCGGAGTACGCGCTTCGTCGATCAGGATACTATCTACTTCGTCGACGATGCAATAGTTCAGCTCGCGCTGTACCATTTGGTCCTCGCTCACTACCATGTTATCACGCAGGTAGTCAAAGCCAAACTCATTGTTAGTACCATAGGTTACATCTGCAGCATAAGCGGCCTTGCGGTCGGGATAATCCATATCATGCACAATCAGGCCAACGGTCAAGCCCAGGGCCTTGTAAATGCGGCCCATATCCACGCTATCGCGGCGAGCCAGATAATCGTTGACGGTAACAACGTGTACGCCCTTGCCGGTCAAGGCATTCAAATATACGGGCAGGGTAGCAACCAAGGTTTTACCTTCGCCAGTACGCATCTCAGCGATTTTGCCACGGTGCAGCACCACGCCGCCAATCAGCTGTACATCAAAATGGCGCATTCCGGTCACACGCTTAGAAGCCTCGCGCACTACGGCAAAGGCCTCGGGTAAAATATCATCCAAGGTTTCGCCCTTTTGCAGGCGCACCTTAAATTCAGCAGTTTTAGCTGCCAAATTAGCAGAGCTTAAGCTCTCCATGCTCTTTTCCAAGCTATTAATCTTATCAACGATCACGCGAATATTCTTTAATTCCTTCTCGTTGGGGTCACCAAAAATTTTCTTCAAAATGCTATCGAGCAAAACGATCACTCCTTAAATTCATGTGTAACAAAAGACTATACACCTAATTGTAAATTATATCAGAAATAGCCCGAAAATGCAAAAAAGCCGAGGCTTTTTCCTCAGCTTTTTTGTGAAGTTTAGGTAAATCTGTACTAAATCTGACAAAAGTGGCAGGCGTTCAAAGCTGAGCACCTGCCACAAATATTACGTTATGC
>CAMFET010000117.1 GCA_945949475.1 uncultured Phascolarctobacterium sp. | reverse complement strand
ATGTAACATGATTAAAAGTATGCAGTGTAGCATAGGAGGTTTTACAAATGAAAAATTTTGCGCACCGTGGCTTTAGCGGCAAATATCCTGAAAACACCATGCTGGCCTTTAAAAAGGCTTTAGAAGCAGGCGCTGACGGCATCGAATTAGATGTACAGATGACCAAGGATGGTCAGGTTGTGGTAATCCATGATGAAAAGGTGGACAGAACCACCAATGGCACTGGCCTTGTACGTGACTATACTTTAGAGGAGCTGCGCAAGCTGGACGCATCCTATATTTATGCAGGCCAAATGGGAGTTAACCCCATCCCCACCTTTGAGGAATACTGCGAGTGGGTTGCAGGCACCGATTTGGTAACTAATATCGAGCTTAAAACCGGCGTTTACCCCTATCCTGGCATTGAAGCAAAGGTGTGGGAGCTGATTCAAAAATATCATTTGGAAAAGCAGGTCATTATTTCCAGCTTTAACCATTACAGCATTCTGCAGATGAAGGAGCTGGCACCGGAGCTACCCTATGGCCTATTGGAGGAAAGCTGGATTGTTAATGCCGGTGCTTACGTGGCCGGTGTGGGCGTAGATGCTTATCATCCCTATCATGGCAGCTTGACTGCTGAAGCAGTGGCCGAGATTAAGAGCCATGGTATCGCTATTAATACCTGGACTGTTAACGATGAGGCCAGAGTGCGGGAGCTGTTAGCCTTGGGCGTGGATATTGTGATTGGCAATTTCCCGGATATGGTAAAGGCCATCTTGGCAGAAAAATAATTACAAGCAAATAGCTATATAGCAAAAATATAATATAATTTGGTATTATGACTTCTCTTGCCCCTTTTTGTTTAAGGGGAAGGAGAAGTCTTTTTTTACGATGAGTGACTGTAAAAATATGCGTGCTCTTAAATTTTTTGTCACTATTACCGTGCTAGCAGCAAGCATTTTGCCAAAGCGAAAAACGATTAGCTAGAAACATTTGCAAAATGTTTTTGTTATCAAATAAGTGAAAGCTTAATAATATTTTTCTTGCATATATCTTTAATAAGGTGTATGATATAGATAAGAGTTAAACGGAGATGACGGTTGCTAAATCAGTTTTTTTGTAAAAATTCATTTTTCTATATTTTTATAGGAAGGGAGGAGCTAGTAGAAAGGCTAAAAAATATATTTTTGCCGGACTATCAGAGTCCATATGTTTAAGGGTGTGGGGAATATTTTTATAGGAGATGAAAAAATGGCGAAGGAATTGAATTATAAGGAAATAGGCTTGCGTATTAAAACCTTGCGTTTGAAAAATAATATTTATCAAACGGTGTTGGCTAAGGAGATTGGTGTTTCTCAAACGCATATGAGCAACATTGAAAGTGGCCGAGCAGGTCTAACCTTAGAGAATTTAGTAAAAATGTCTAAGATTTTTAACTGTGGCATCGATGAAATTGTTTTTGGCGAAGTAGAAAAGAAGCAGGAACAGGGTGTGGATGTTCTGAAAAACTGCACTATGCAGGATATCATCCAGGCTATGCAAATGCTGAAGTCTCTTAAGAATTGATGAAGGTATGCTTTAGGGCTGTCGTTAATTGCTGCGGCAGTCCTTTTTGTTTTTCATAATAATTTCACTGCCTAAGCACTTGCTAAAAGTCGAAAAGTCAAATATAATAGAAGCAAATAGAATTTACAGGTGATAAGCATGAGAAATTTAGCAGATGCCATAGAAAGCTTTATTATAGGTGAACTTTTGCGAGACCATGAGGATGCCCTCCTGGTACAGCGTAATGAGCTAGCGGAGCGCTTGAGCTGTGCTCCATCACAGATTAGCTATGTGCTCAGTACTAGGTTTACGCCGGAGCGGGGCTATTTGGTGGAGTCCCGCAGGGGTAGCGGCGGCTTTGTGCGGATTGTGCGCATGGAGCCCCAGCCTAAGCAGCAGCCTAAAAAGGAGCCAACAGCCAGCGAGCTAGTGGAGCACCTGCAGGCACAAAAGCTACTAACAGCAAGGGAAGGAGCCCTTTTACAATATATGCTGCATATTATTGATGCGGATGAAAAGAAGAAAAAAGCCGTATTACAGCAGGCCATGAGCCTGTTAAGCAGCCAGGGGCGGGGGTGAAAGATATGCTATGTGAAAATTGTCATAAAAAACAGGCTGTGGCCCATATGGTGACGATAGTCAACAACCAGACTTTGGATAAATGGCTGTGCGAGGATTGCGTCAGCGATTTTTTGCCACCGGGCATGGGCACCAGGGGCAGCGCTATGAGCCCGGGAAAGGCTCTTGAATTATTGCACAAATTATTTGGCGGGAGCGATGTATTGCCCAAGAAAAAGGCCAAGGATGGCTTTAGCGTGGGCGCTACAGAGGTGCTGGAGAAGGCAGCTGCCAAGGCCTTGGATTGTGGTAGCGAGCATATTGGCTCGGAGCATATTTTAGCTGCTTTATTGAGCTGTCCGGGCTGCTTGGGCTACGAAATTATCAAGCATTTGCACGAAAATGTAGATGAAATTGTGCAGGAGCTGGAAAACTGGATGGAAAAGAGCGGTAAAAAGGGTAATACCGTGCCCCAATACAGCCAACGAGCCCAAAAGGTTTTGGAGGAGGCTGCCAACTTATCCAAGCAGCTGCAGCATGATTATGTGGGTAGTGAGCAAATCCTGTGGGGACTTTTGGCAGCTGGCGATGGCATGGCCCATCGGGTGCTGACCAAGTTTGGTATTAAGGGTAGTCTTGTAAGCGACATGATTCGCGGCTTGGACGAGCGGCGTAAGGCTGTGCCTGGCCGCCGCATCCAACAGCCACCCTTAGAAAAAAAGGACGATGTGCTCAAGGTGTTGGCCGGCTATGGTCGCAATTTGAACGAGGAAGCCCAGCATGGACGCATTGACCCCGTTATCGGGCGTGAAGTAGAGGTCGAGCGGCTTATCCAAATTCTATGCCGTCGCACCAAAAATAACCCGGTTATCATTGGTGAAGCCGGCGTAGGTAAAACTGCTGTGGCCGAATCCCTCGCAACTAAAATTGTCCATGGCGAGGTACCGGAGTTTTTGCAGAAGAAAATTATCTTTTCCTTGGAGCTGGGCATGCTGGTAGCAGGTGCCAAGTATCGGGGCGAGTTTGAAGAGCGTATGAAGCAGATTTTGGAGCTGCTGCGCACGGATGACCGCATTATACTCTTTATTGATGAGCTGCACACTATTATCGGCGCAGGCAGTGCCGAGGGTAGCATTGACGCTGCCAATATCATTAAGCCTGCCTTAGCGCGTGGGGAGCTGCAGATTATAGGTGCGACTACTATCGATGAATATCGCAAGCATATTGAAAAGGATGCAGCGTTGGAACGTCGCTTTCAGCCTGTTATGGTTAATGCGCCTACAGTATCCAGTAGCCTTAAAATGCTGCAGGGCTTGGCAAAGCGTTACGAAAAGTTCCACAAGCTGGAAATCCAGCCCGAGGCCTTGCAGGCGGCGGTTGATTTGAGCGACCGCTATATCACCGATCGCAATTTGCCGGATAAAGCTATTGATTTATTGGATGAGGCCTGCGCTAGAGTGCGGGTTAAGCTATATAAGCAAAGTAGTCCTGCGCGCAAGCTGCAGGAGGAGCTGGAATTTGTACAGCTCGAAAAGGATGATGCCGTAGAGCAGCAGGATTATGAGCAGGCTGCTAAGCTGCGTGATAAGGAAAACGAGCTGCAAAAGCAGCTGGCGGCGGCCTTGGCCGATGTGGCAAAATCTATGCCCGTAACCGCCGAGGATGTGGCCGAGGTAGTTGCCTCTTGGACCGGCATACCGCTGGCTAAGCTTACTGAGAGCGAAAGCGCTAAGCTGCTAGAGCTGGATGCGCGCCTAACTAAGCGTGTCATTGGACAAAATGAGGCTGTGCAGGCCGTAAGTAAGGCGATACGCCGTGCACGGGCAGGCTTTAAGGATAAAAATCGTCCCGTGGGTTCCTTCCTCTTCCTTGGTCCTACTGGCGTGGGCAAAACCGAGCTGGCTAAGGCCTTGGCCCAGGAGCTTTTTGGCGATGAAAGAGCTATGCTGCGTTTTGATATGAGCGAATATATGGAAAAGCACACCACCGCTCGCCTGATTGGCGCACCACCGGGCTATGTGGGCTACGAGGAGGGCGGTCAGCTGACGGATGCTGTTCGTCGCAAGCCCTACTGCGTGGTGCTGCTGGACGAAATCGAAAAAGCCCATCCCGATGTGTTTAATTTGCTGCTGCAGATAATGGAGGATGGACGCTTGACGGACGGGCAGGGACGCACGGTGGATTTTCGCAAT
>CAMFET010000116.1 GCA_945949475.1 uncultured Phascolarctobacterium sp. | reverse complement strand
TGCCTTACAAGCAGAATGTCAGCGGTTCGATCCCGTTAGCGCCCACCACGAAATTCAGCACTTCGAGTAATCGAAGTGCTTTTTTTGTTTTATTCCAATAGTATTCATAACCAAGCCCAAAAAGAAGCACTGCTTGCGTGTTAATCACGTTGGCAGTGCTTTTCTTTCTGTAAACTATGCTTAGTAATTATTCTATTATATCTATTATAGATTGTATTGAGTCTTAAGCTCCTCAATGTGCTGCTCTAAGCCTGCAGCGCTTTCAAAGCCACGGCAGTATTCCAACACTTGGATGGACTTGGGTGCATGCTTTTTGATAGCCTTGAAATAAGCTTCCCAAGCAATGCTGCCCTGTCCAATGGGCAAATGCTCGTCCCCTTGCCCACTGTTATCGTGCAGATGGCAGGCCACCAAACGCTTGCCTAGGGTTTTGATTACGGCCGGAATATCCCAACCATTCACATGGGCATGGCCCGTATCCAGCAGTACGCCAGCCTGCGGAAAGACATCTAACAAAGCCATAAACTCCGGCAAATCAAAGAGCAAGCTTTGCTTAGGTCTTAAGCCCACATTTTCAATGAGCACTTGGACGCCATATTGCTCTCCCAGCTCCAACACATTGCGCAGGCGGCGAATCACTAGGTTTTGCACCTGCTCCCGCTCCCCGCTCCAGCCCTCGTTGGTATGCACTACCACAAAGCCAGCCTTGATTTTTTTAGCATAGGCAAAGGTCTTGGCAAAAATCTTGGCATAATTCTTATGGGATTTATCTGCTAGATTAACAGCCACACAGGGTCCATGAATAGAAAGGCTGCGCTTGCCCCAGGCAGCTACCTCGTTATCCCAATAATAATCCTTACCAAATTCATAGAAGAATTCTATGCCATACTCCTTGCTCAAATCCCTCATAGCATATTTAGGAAAACCTGCAAAAAGCAGATCGCTAACCTCGAATTTCATTTTACTTGCCTCCTAATTCCAGGTTTACACCGGTCTCTGCGTCGAACAGGCACACATTTTCCCAAGCAAAATCTACGCCAGTGCACTCCTCCAAGTGCGCATCCTGATGGCTATCCTGCACATACAGGCTAGCTCCATCAGCTAAGCGCAGCGTTGCTGTTTGTAAATTGCCCGTGTTTTCCACAAAGTCCACCTTGCCCTTTATCATAGCATCACCAAAGGCAGGAGTGCAAGCCTCCGGGCGCAAACCAAAGTAAACTTTTTCGCGAGCTGCGATTTGCTCGCGCAGGCTTTGGGGCAGCTTCACAGCGGATTGACCGATAACAAGGCACTTATTCAGCACCTGAGCCTCTAAAATATTCATAGCCGGAGAACCAATAAAGCCTGCTACAAAGGTGTTGGCCGGATGATGATAAATATTATAGGGAGTATCGATTTGCTGAATACGTCCCTGATTCATAACAGCGATGCGGTGGGCCACGGTCATAGCCTCGATTTGGTCATGGGTTACATAAACCATAGTGGGCTTAAACATTTCGTGCAGCTTTACCAGCTCGGTACGAGCCTTTTGGCGCAGCTTAGCATCAAGATTGGACAAGGGCTCATCCAAGAGGAAATACGGGGACTGCTTTACTAAAGCACGGCACAGAGCCACACGCTGCTTTTGACCACCGCTCAGCTCGTGCGTCTTTTTATTTTCATACCCTTCCAAATGCAGGATTTCCATGGCTTCCTTGGCACGCTTAGCGATTTCATCCTTGGGCAGCTTTTGCAGCTGCAGGCCAAAGGTAATGTTTTCCCACACCGTCATATGCGGGAAGAGAGCGTAGCTTTGGAAAACCATGGCAATATTGCGTTCTCCCGGAGGCAAGTCGTTAACCTGCTCCCCATCCATGAACAAATCACCGCTGGTAATTTCTTCAAAGCCGGCAATCATGCGCAGTGTTGTGGTTTTGCCACAGCCGGAGGGTCCCAATAGAATTAAGCGCTCCCCTTTTTTGATTTCCAAATTTAAATTTTCAATAACGACAGTCTTGCCATAGGCTTTCTTGACGCCAGAAAAGATGATGCTATATTCATTATTATTTTCTACATTACTCATTATTCCTGATCCTATCCTTTCACACCGGCCTGCATAAAGGTATTAATAATAAATTTCTGGCAGAAGCCGTAGAGCACCAGAGGCGGCAAGCTGGTTAAGGTTGCTACAGCCATAGCCACGCCCCACTCACTGCCACCCTCGGCACTAATGAACATTTGCAGGGCCAGGGGCAGTGTCAGATTACTTTTATCCTGCAAAATCAGCAGCGGCCAAAAATATTCGTTCCAGCTGTTGATGAAAAACAGAATGGAAATTGCTAGCACGGAGGGCTTAATTAAGGGCAGCACCACCTTGCGCAAAATTTGCCAGGGTGTTGCGCCATCTAGAATGGCTGCTTCTAAGAGAGGCTTGGGGATGCCACGCATCGTTTGCCGCATCAGGAAAACGCCCATGCCATCTACCAAGCTCGGCAGCATAACACCATAGGGTGTATCCAAAAGCCCCAGCTTGGCCATCAAAAGATAGTTAGGCATGATGAGCACGGTGATGGGG
The DNA here is from genome assembly GCA_945949475.1 of uncultured Phascolarctobacterium sp. Lineage (GTDB taxonomy): Bacteria > Bacillota > Negativicutes > Acidaminococcales > Acidaminococcaceae > Phascolarctobacterium_A. The sequence continues at coordinate 1,727 of CAMFET010000116.1, read as the reverse complement.
ATAAAAAAGGTCAACAGCATGCCATTAAAAATAGTTTCTTTATACTTAAAATCGTAATAGACAAAGCCAAAGGCTGCCAAAACGCTGGTCAAGGCCTTGCTCAGAGTTACGATAATGGCAATATAAAAAGTGTTCCAAATATAGGTTAACAGCGGAAAGTTTTCCAGCACATTGGTATAGTTATCGAAGGTTGGCGGAAAAGGCAAAGGATTCAAGGTGGACTCAAAAACCTGGTTTAAATCCTTAAGCGAGGTGGATAACATAAATACGATGGGCCACAGCATCAAAAACACTGCGATTAAAAGCAGCAGATGATAGCCCCATTCATCACGCCAGCTGGCTAGGTTAGTTTTCATAGTACACCTTCTTCTCCAAATATTTATTCTTCACAAAGAGGAACAGCAGGTAGCACACCATGGTGATAACTGCGTAGGCAGCACTGCGTCCTGTTTGGAAAAAGGTAAAGGCATATTGGTAAATAATATACACCAAATTGGAGCTGCCCTGGTCGGGACCGCCCTGAGTAAGCATATTTACCGGCACCAGCACATACTGTAGGCCAAAAACCACTGTAATGGTGAACACATAAATGGCGGTGGAGGAGGTCATGGGCAGGATTATTTTTCTAAAAATCGTCCAATTGGACGCGTTTTCCAGCTTAGCTGCTTCGATGAGCTCCTTAGGCACTGCTACCATGGCAGCCAGCATAACAATCATGTTATAGCCAAAAACCTTCCAGCCGATGATGGTGCAGATGGCGAAGATAACAAGATAATCCTCTTTAAACCAGCGCGGTGACTCCAAAGAGAACCAGCTCAAAATAATTTGCAGTGGTCCTGCTAGCGGGTTATAAATCCACAAAAAGAGGATGCTGGCAACAGCCAGGGACAGCGTGGAGGGCAAAAACAACGCAGAACGATAGAAGCTGCTCCAACGCGTAACCACATGTCCTAAAATAAAGGAATAAATATAGGGCAGCACAAAATTCAGCACCAGCATAATCACTACAAAAAGCACAGTGTTGAGCAATATCTTCCACAGCTCTGGAGAAGCGAAGATAACGCTAAAGTTTTCCGCACCCACAAATTTCATGTTGGGGCTGACCATATTCCAGGAAAACAGGCTCAAATAGGCATTTTGTAGCAATGGCCAATAGAAAAAGACTAAAAAGAGCAGGCCTGCGGGCAATAAATACAGCGCAGCCTGAAAGGAATTCTTACTCATAACAAGGCTCCTTTACTTGGATAGAGAAAATGCCGCCGGCAAGGGCGGCATTTTCGGGAGATAAGGGGATGGAGTGTTTATAAGAGCTTGTTGATTTTCTCTGCGGTTTGGTGCAGAGCATCAGCAGCACTCATTTTGCCGCTTAAAATGATGTCACGCACATCAATCAACAGCTGCTCAGCCTGCAGACCGTTAGCACCGGGGAAGCTTGCCCACTTGCTAACCTTTTGCATTTCGGCCAGAGCCATTTTAATGTTGGCATTTTCATCAGCCAGCTTCTTGAAGCCCTTGGGGTCATCAGCTACGCCCTTGCGAGGAGGCAGATAGCCGGTACCGGTGCTCCATTTAGCCAGTGCTTCCGGAGATTCCAGATATTTGATAAATTCTACAGCAGCTTTTTGTTTAGCAGCATCCTTGGAGAATACCATCAGGAAGTTGCCGCCGGCAGGAATTTGTACCTTTTTGCCTTCAAAAGCCGGGAAGGGAGCTGCTTTTACAGGGAA
>CAMFET010000115.1 GCA_945949475.1 uncultured Phascolarctobacterium sp. | reverse complement strand
TTTGACTACGAATCAAAAGGTCGCAGGTTCGAGTCCTGCTGAGGTCACCAAAAGAGAACGTTTGCTCGCACTGTTTTGTGCGAGCTTTTTTATTTTTCTAAATAACGTACATCGAGCAAAAACACCAAATAGTAAGCATCGGTTCTCATTATTTGGTACGAGCTTTTTTGTTGTGCGCAACTTACATCGAGCAAAATTAAAAGTCCCAGCTAAGCCAGCTGGGACTTTTTATATTTTTTGTTGTAACAAAGCCATTGAGCTAGAGCGCTACCAAAAGCACTACTCCAAATTCTTCTCTTTAAAGGGACACTCCTCCAGCAGCACGCATTGGCTGCACAGGGGCTTGCGAGCCTTACAAATCTTGCGCCCATGCCAAATAAACCAATGGTGCGCATCGCTCCATTTTTCCATGGGAATCGCCTTCTGTAGCTCCTTCTCTGTAGCTAGCGGGTCCGCCCCCTTAGCCATGCCTAGACGATGGGATACACGAAAAACATGCGTATCCACCGCAATAGCCGGCACATTGTAGATAATGCTGGCCACCACATTAGCCGTCTTTTGGCCCACTCCCGGCAGCTCCATCAAGGTTTTGATGTCGCTAGGAATGGTACTGTTAAAGCGCTCCACCAGCATATGACAAGCACCCAAAAGATTCTTCGCCTTAGCGTGATACAATCCACAGTCCCGAATCTCCGCTTCCATTTGCTCCTGCGTCAGAGCCCCCATCTTCTCCGGCGTGTTCAAACGCGGAAAGATGCGGCTCGTGATTACATTCACCCGCTCGTCGGTGCACTGTGCCGAGAGAATAACAGCTACTAAAAGCTCGAAGGGTGAATTATAATTGAGCGCTGTTTTCGTATCCTTATAGGTTTCTTCTAGCTTAGCTAAAATAGCTTCCTTTTGCTTCTTAGTTAATGGTCGTGCCATTAGTTAGTCAAACTCCTTACCGGTGCCGGGATGCGGCCACCGCGAGAAATAAATTTATCAGCCTTAAAGGGGTTCACAGCAATAATCGGTGCGTAACCCAAAAGACCGCCAAACTCAACCCTATCGCCCACGCCCTTGCCCGGTACGGGAATCAGGCGCACTGCAGTGGTTTTATTATTAATCATGCCAATAGCAGCCTCATCAGCAATAATAGCGGAAATGGTGCTTGCGGTAGTATCGCCAGGGATAGCAATCATATCCAGGCCTACGGAGCAAACGCAGGTCATAGCCTCCAGCTTCTCCAAGCTCAGGCTGCCACGCTCCACCGCAGCAATCATGCCAGCGTCCTCACTGACGGGAATGAAGGCACCGCTCAAGCCACCCACATAGCTTGATGCCATCAGGCCACCCTTCTTCACTGCATCGTTGAGCATCGCCAAGGTAGCAGTGGTGCCAGGGCCGCCGCAGCTTTCCAAGCCAATTTCTTCCAAAATATGAGCCACGGAATCGCCCACTGCCGGAGTCGGCGCCAAGGACAAATCAATAATACCAAACTGAGTATTTAAACGACGGGCTGCCTCCTGAGCAACCAGTTGGCCTACGCGAGTAATCTTGAAGGCAGTCTTTTTAATAGTTTCTGCAACCATACCAATGTCGCCGTCCTTGACCTGCTCCAGCGCATGCTTGACTACGCCGGGGCCACTGACACCCACATTAATCACTGTTTCCGGCTCGGTTACGCCCAAAAAGGCACCGGCCATAAAGGGGTTATCCGGCACAGCGTTGCAGAACACCACCAGCTTAGCGCAACCAATAGCATCGCGACTAGCAGTGCGGTCCGCAGTAGCCTTAATTATCTCACCCATTTGGCGCACTGCATCCATGTTGATGCCACATTTAGTGGAGCCCACGCTCACGGAGGAGCACACAATATCGGTCACATCCAAAGCCTCGGGAATGGATGCGATCAAATTGCGGTCACCCTTGGTATAACCCTTATCCACCAGTGCGCTAAAGCCACCGATAAAGTTGACTCCAACCTGCTTACCAGCCTTATCCAGAGCCTGAGCCAGAGGCACATAATCACTAGCCTCGCAGCTTTCGCCTACCATGGAAATTGGTGTTACGCTAATGCGCTTGTTGATAATGGGCACACCCAATTCACCCTCAATATCCTCTCCAGTTTTTACCAGCTTTTCGGCCTTGGTACATATTTTATCGTAAATCTTTTGCGCCGTTACCTTGATATCGGGATGGCAGCAATCACGCAGGCTGATACCCATGGTGATGGTGCGCACATCCAGATTATTTTCGGTAATCATGCGCGTGGTCTCTAAAATATCCTGAACATTATACAGCATGGCGGCCTCCTATATGCGATGCATAGCGGCAAAAATTTCTTCGCTTTGCAGGCGGATTTCCACGCCAATTTCCTCGCCCAGCTGCACCATTCTTTGGCGAGCTTCCGCCAAGGTCACATTTGCTCCTTCCATATCGGCAATCAAAACCATATTGAAAAAGCCCTGCATAATATTTTGATTGATATTGATAATATTAATATTCATCTCTGCCAAAGCATTAGTAACCTTTGCAGTGATGCCCACCTTGTCCTTGCCTACAATTGTTAAAACGACCTGCATCACACAGTCCCCCTTAATAAATAATTTTACAAACACTGAGCTCACCCTATTAGCTTAGGGAAGCTGTAAAACATTCCCATTTCATGCATAAAAATGCTGACCAATATTATTGTATCACATATCTTCAGTGCTGTCTTGTATACATTCACTCATTTTGGGAAACTTGAGGATAAATTCTGTACCTTGGCCCACAGTGCTGTAAACCCGCACCTTGCCACCATGGAAAAGCACACCGTGCTTCACAATGGATAGGCCTAGACCAGTGCCATCGATAGCCTTATGACGGCTACGATCCACCCGATAAAAGCGCTCGAAGATATGGGGCAGCTCTGCCGTAGCAATACCCATGCCGGTATCGCTAACCTTCACCACGTATTTACTTTCCGTCTCGCTTAAGAGCAGCGTTACCTTGCCCCCTTCGCGATTATATTTAATACCATTATCTAAAAGGTTAAAGAAAATTTCCTCCATTAAGGTAGCAATACCCAGCAAAGGTGCCGAACCATTGATGCTGTTCTCCAGCACCAGCTCTACCTTCATGCTTTGTGCCTTATCCTTCAGACGGCGCAAGGCGCTTTGGGCTACCTCTACTAAGGAAAACTCCTCTAGCATATCGTGATTTAGCTCATCCAATTTGGATAGCTTAATAATATCGTCAATCAGACGCAGCAAATTGCGCGCTTCATCATAAATCTTTTGCAAAAAGCGGGGCCTATCCTCCGGCTTCACAAGACCGCTCAGCATAATCTCCGAATAACCTAGCACGGATTGCAGCGGTGTTTTCAGCTCATGGGACACATTGGCCGAAAACTCGCGGCGCAGCTTTTCCGAGGCTGTGCGCTCCGTTACATCCATAATCAAAAGCACAAAGCCCTTATCTGCAATACGGCTGCCGTTGCATTGGTAATAGGTGCTGCCGCGGTTAATAATCAAGCGACCCTTGCCCGTCAGCTCCATTTGCTGCAACAGCTTACGAATTTCCTCACCGGAAATCAGTTCTATAATACTTCTATTTAAAAGCTCCTCCTTATCCTTGCCAAAAAATTTTATAGCACTCTTATTTAACGAAGCAACATGCCATTGGGGATCGAGGAAAAGCATGCCCTCGTCCATATTATTGGTGACTGCCTTTAGCTCCTGCTTTTTGCTTTTATAGCGACGCATCTCCCGATTCAGCGCTGCCTGCTGCTGCGCAAAGCGCTCCACAATGGGCTGCAGCTCAGGATAAACATCCTGCTGAGTATCCGCGTGCTCTAAATCCAAGGCCTCCAAAGGATGCAGGGCCTTGCGTGTAATGCTGCGCGCAGCTATAAAGGCACCGCCTAATACAAAAAGCAAAACCACCACAATATAGCCTGCTAAAATATGTGCCTGCTGAAACACAGCCGCATTGGTGCGCGCCAAGCGCAAAATATTACCATCGCTCAAAACCACGGCATAATACAGGATATCCTTGCCCAGAGTGTCGGACTTGCGGCTAGCAAAGCCCTCACCCTGCTCCAGCGCCTGCTGCACCTCTTCACGCTGCAAATGGTTATCCATGGCCTCGGGCAGCGTATAATTATCAAAAAGCACCTCACCCTTGGGGTTGAGCAGTGTTACCCTGTCGGCCAGCTTCACTCTTTGTAGCTGTTTTAAGGTGATGCGTCCATCCTCATCTGTTTCTAGGAGCAGGGCCGCCTCTCGCTTCAGGCTTTGGTAGCTATCGGTAGTGATATAATGCACG
>CAMFET010000114.1 GCA_945949475.1 uncultured Phascolarctobacterium sp. | reverse complement strand
ATTATTGTATCATAAAAGCAGGTAATTGTTTATCCCCTTTGAGGGTTAAAACACCATTTTCGAGAGTAATTATTTGGTAACCCGCTGCCTTGCGCAGGCGATTCATGATCGCAAGGCCAATGCCGTCCTCACTAACGCCCTGCGCTAGAATAACATCGGGCTTAGTGCGGTCAAAATCACGCAGCAAATAGAACAAATCGGCCGCCAAGGCTTCGTGGCTAGCGCCCCAGCACGAGAGCAGCAAACGCTCATTTTGCTCTGAGCTCGCCTCGCTGCACGCGCCAGCAGACGCATCGCCAAGCATGTTAGCGCTGGCAGCGCTACTGCTATACTGTAGCTTAATGCGTTGGCGCATAGCCTCGTCGCAGAGCACGCCCACCTTAAGCCCCACTGCCAAGCCCTTGCGCACTAGCTCTGGCAAGCAGGCCACAGCCTCGCCCTCCAGTAAATATACCGGCTCCTTCGGCGCGTAGTGACGGTACTTCATCCCCGGCGCAATAGGCTTAAAGTCCTTATCACCTAATAATGCCGGGTCAATTTCAACAGCTCCCAGCACCTCCGTCAGCATTTCGTAGGTCACGCCCCCTGGCCGACAAATAGTTGGCACAGGACTTGTGGTATCCACCACGGTGGACTCCAAGCCCACACCACAGCTACCTCCGTCCAAAATGCCTGCCACCTTACCCTGCATGTCCTCCAAAACGTCCTGTGCGTTGGTGGGGCTGGGGCGGCCACTGATATTAGCCGAGGGTGCGGCAATGGGACAGCCGCAGGCTTTAATGAATTCCTGTGCATATTTATTGATAGGAAAGCGCACGCCCACAGTGTCTAAGCCGGCGCTCGTCACATCCGGAATAATTTCCGCCTTGGGCACGATAATAGTGAGCGGCCCCGGCATGAAATGCTCCATGATTTTGCGAGCATTGGCATTGAGGCCTGTCGTCAGCGCGGCGATATCCTCCTTGCGCGCAATATGCACAATCAAAGGATTATCCTGAGGCCGTCCCTTAGCGGCAAAAATTTTCGCTACCGCTTCTGCATTCAAGGCGTTCGCCCCTAAGCCGTATACTGTTTCCGTAGGAAAGGCCACTACCTCGCCTGCTCGCACCAGCGCCCCCGCCTCCGCATAGGCTGCGGTATCTGCTGGCGTCCCTGTTAACTTCCAATACTTAGTTTCCATCTATCCAACCTCTTTTACAGAGCTATATTATCCTTAGCAACGAGCCGTAGCTATTAAAGCCAAAGCATAAAGCATAGCTTACAGCTCTCGCGCAGCCTCGGCCAGCATGGCTTCATAGCGCGACATAGACTCCGGCGTCGTAGCCGCTGCCTTCACAGCAAACACCATGCGCTCGATACCGGCATAGTCCTTGCGCACTGCTGTCCTCACAAAGCCCGCATCTAAGCACAGCTGCTGCACCGCCTCCGCCTGATGAATGCCCACTTCAAAGGCTAAAACGCCCTCCTCGGTCATATGCTCCATGGCCTCCGCCGTAATGCGTCGGTAAAAATCAAGGCCATCGTCACCGCCGTCCAGGGCGCTGCGAGGCTCCTGCTGCACGTCCTTATCGAGGCCAGCAATATCCGCTGCCGGAATATAGGGCGGATTTGAGACGATAATATCAAACTTCTTTTCCAGCGGCAGCTTGCTAAAAACATCACTGCGCACAAAGCCGATGCGACCAGTAACACCAATTTTTTCGGAGTTTTCCTTAGCCACGATTAACGCATCCACGCTGATATCCACGCCCACGCCCTTGGCGTTAGGCAAATAATCCAAAAGGGACACGATAATAGCGCCGCTGCCCGTGCCAATATCGAGAATTTTTACATCACCCTCAGGACGCAGCATGGGTGCAATGCGCACCAAGCTTTCCACCAAAAGCTCCGTTTCCGGGCGCGGCACCAGCGTTGCCTTATTAACCTTAAAGCTGTTGCGCATAAAGGCCTTCTCACCCAAAATATAGGCCAGCGGCTCAAAATTGCCCCGCCGCTGCACGTAGTCGCGGTAGGTAGCCAGCTCCTCCTCGCTCAGAGGTCGCTCAAAATCCACATACAGGGTGATGCGCTGGCACTTTAAGACAGCACAAAGCAGTACTTCCGCATCCAGGCGTGGATTTTCCACGCCCTTTGCTTCAAAGTACTGCTTCGTCCAATTTAAAATTTTCATAATGGTCCAAACAGAGTTCGCCATTTTATTTCACCTGTCGTAATTGTTCGCTTTGCTTAGCGGTAATCAGTGCATCCAAAAGCTCATCGATGTCGCCATTCACAATGGTGTCCAGCTTGTGCAGCGTCAGGCCAATGCGATGGTCGGTAACGCGGCCCTGTGGATAGTTGTAGGTGCGAATGCGCTCGGAGCGGTCACCAGTGCCTACCTGGCTCTTGCGGTCCTCGGCGGTGGCGGCACGCTGCTCCTCCTGTGCCTTTTCCAAAATGCGGGCGCGCAAAACACGCAAACATTTTTCGCGGTTCTTCAGCTGGGATTTTTCGTCCTGGCACTGCGCCACAATGCCTGTGGGGATATGCGTCATACGCACTGCGGATTCCGTTTTGTTAACATATTGGCCACCAGCACCACCAGCGCGATAGGTATCAATGCGCAAATCAGCAGGGTTAATTTCTACATCCACTTCTTCGGCCTCAGGAAGTACGGCTACGGTTACGGTGGAGGTGTGCACGCGGCCCTGGGATTCAGTTTCGGGTACACGCTGCACTCTATGTACGCCGCTTTCGAACTTCATGCGACTATACACGGCATCGCCATTGATTTGGAAAACTACTTCCTTAAAGCCGCCCAGCTCGGTCGGGTTGGAGTCCATAACCTCCACCCTCCAGCCGCGAGTTTCCGCATAACGCAGGTACATTCTAAAGAGTACACCAGCAAAGAGAGCTGCCTCATCGCCACCAGCACCACCGCGAATTTCCACGATAACGTTTTTCTCATCATTAGGGTCGGAGGGCAGCAGCAAAATGGTCAAGCGTTCCTCGTAGGCCTCGATTTGCGGCTTCAGCTCCTTCAGCTCCTCCTTGGCCATTTCCACCAGCTCTTCGTCCTCGTTAGCGCGTAAAATCTCTTCAGCCTCGTCGCGCGCCGCGCACATATCGCGATATTCGCGATAGGCAGTGACCACGGGCTCCAGCTTAGCGTGAGCCTTGGTAGCCTTTTGCCAGTTGCTTTGGTCCGCGATAACGTCCGGGTCGCTAATTTTGGCTTCTAAATCTAAATATCTATCTTCTATTGCTTGCAGTTTGTCGAGCATACGGTTCTCCTTGTTTCATATTATGGCTCCCTTTCCTAAAGGGAGCTGTCAGCGCAGCTGACTGAGGAATTCCTCCACCGCTATGCGGTCCCCCTCCCTTTACAAAGGGAGGCTCTAGCTTTCACTTTTTACTTCTTCCTTTTTAGCAGTACATCTAACACAGCGATTTTCATGGCTGCTCGCTAGTACGCTCTTCCTCTGGTAAGACAGCCTTCAAGGACGCAATCGCTACCTCAATCTGGCTATCATCCGGCTGACGAGTGGTGAGCTTTTGCAAAAGCAGCCCCGGCATAATGCAGGCATGCACCAGACTATTTTCCGCATGAGCGCCGGCGAAACGAATCAGCTCGTAGCTTACACCCGCAATAACGGGCATCAGCACAATACGGGAAGCAATGCGCTCGAGCAGGCTGGGCCAGCCCAAAAAGGTAAAGATAAACATGCTGATGAGCATGACGATCATCAAAAAGTTGGTACCACAGCGGGGGTGCAGTGTGCTGAAGGGGCGCACATTTTCGACCTTCAGAGGCAGGCCTGCCTCGTAGGTATAAATGGTTTTATGCTCAGCCCCATGGTATTGGAACACGCGCTGAATATCCTCCATAGAAGAAATAGCTGCGATGTAGCACAGAAAAATCACCATCCGCAGTACACCCTCAGCCAGGTTCAAGAGCATGGGATCATTGGTCAGCGTGTGCATAAAGCGCATGGACCAGGTGGGCACTACGATGAACAGGCCAATGGCCAGCGCCACAGAGGTCAAAATAGTGAGCACCATTTCTTTATCAGATAGTTGTTCATCCTCGTCACCACTTACTTGGGCAGAATAGGCTAAAGCCTTCATGCCGTCGTGCAAGGATTCAAACAACGCAATAACGCCGCGAAGCAGCGGTTTTTTCAAAATTGGGTATTTGTCGCGGATGCTGCTAACGGGCTTTACGTCTACTTCGATTTCCCCGTCGGGCTTGCGCACAGCTACGGCAACCTTGTCCGTGCCACGCATCATAACGCCTTCGATTACAGCTTGTCCGCC